>DAOVJH010000416.1 GCA_030673345.1 Pseudomonadota bacterium | reverse complement strand
GGGCATTATCCTCTGGCCTGGTTTTCAGGGCGGTTGATGAAGTTGTTAACTTCAGGAATATCGCAGTTTAATATTGCCTGCTTCGAGTCAAAATAATGCAGGTTCTCCTGATCTGTAAAAATTACCTTATCAGAGATATCCAGTGCATAGGGGATGTCATGTGTCATGATCAGAAGTGAGAGCCCTTGTTCGACCTGTTTTTTCAGGAATGCCTGGAACTGTTGCTTACACTCCCTGTTGAAATGAGCAAATGGATTATTTAATGCCAGCACATCCGGTTCCAGCAGCAGTGCTCTTGCCACGGCGATCTTGTACCGGTGTTCTTTTGTCAGATAGGCTGGCAGATCATACAGGTTGATATCAGGGTCTATCTGCTCGAGTAGATCAAGCGCTTTTTCAGTCAGTAACTGTTTGTTACCGAGCCGATGGTATAGCGCAGGTATCAACACGTTGATAAGTCCATTGGCTGCTGATAGCAGAGCGGTTTCTTCATGCAGGTATGCGACTTTTATACGCGTCATCGTCCAGTCACTGGCGCTAAGATTTAAGGTGTTGATGCCTCTGATGGTTACATTGCCGGATGACTGGTCTTCGAGGCCGCATATAGTCCTGATCCAGTTTCCCTTGCCAGAGTAGTCTGGTCCGATGATGCTGGTGACCTCGGCGGCGGCCAGCCTACAATCCAGTGCATCACCCTGGTAATCAAAAGGCAGCTCCCCGGGTATCAATCGTTCGCATTGGATGATGCTGCTGTTTTCCATGATCAGATGAATATCGCAAGGGTTAGCAGGCCATCGATTACGAATACGAAACTCAGGCTCTGTACGATGGAAGCGGTTGTACGTTGCGGTACTTCGGTTGCAGAGTTTCGAACGTGCAGCCCGTTGTAACAGGCGACAGTGGCTATCACGTAGCCGAAGATGATATTTTTGATGACGAAGATGCCCATCAGGTACGGCGTAAATGAATCGCTTATGCTATAGATGAAATTAAAGTGAGTCGGGTTGACGAATAACGCACTGATGATGATGCCGCTCAGCAGTGCTATCACGGTGAAATAAACGGTGATCGCAAGTTGTGATATCGCTGTGCTGATGATGCGCGGTGCAACCAGGTAATCGTTGATATTGATGCCCATGTTTTCCAGTGCTTCGATCTCACCATGCAGTTTCATGTTGCCGAGGTCGACCACGATGGCAGAGCCTGTCCGGCTGATGATTATGATGGCCGCAAGAAAGGGACCCGCACTCAGACAGATGACAGTAATGAGCAGGTCGCTTATATCATCGTTGCCGCCCAGTGTGTCTGAGATAGATATCAGGCGGAAGGTAAAGATGAAACCGGTCGCCAGTCCAAGAAAAGTAATAGTGGGCAGCGCGTCGACACCGGTGAAGATGATCTGGGCTACGGTGGTGGAATAACTGCGTGAATTAAACAATCTGTTTTTACTGAACCAGTCACGCAGTGCGAGTGTGCTGAACGTTACAAGGTTGATAACGTATAATACGTTATTGATAAGTTTTCGTCCGGGCCATCCGGTCAGCGTATTAACAATTTGAGTAACTGGCATAAATTGAATCTTAAAGCCTTGATTGGACTAAATATAACATGATATTACGTATCAAGTTGAGACAAAAATGTGCATAATCATCGGTATCTATGCACATGGTTAAAACGCTTTCTAAATTGATATTCGCTGTACTGCTATTGACTGTAATGGCTAGTCAGATAGCTCGTGCAGAAGTGAAAGTTTATCAATATGACGGTAAGCTGCCATTCATTCAGATGATGCTGAATATGATGTCTACAATGGGGATGATCGACAGGATCCCTACTAGCAGTGTCTATGGCGGATACGGTAATACTTCATCTTATAGAAACCCTTATATGAAAAATATGTACGGGGCTAATCGAAATTCCGGATACGCCAATAATCCTTTTATGCGTTCTCCCTGGCTGCAGTCGCCATGGTCTCAATCTGGTCAGCATGATTCGTTTAATGCCGGTCCACTTTGGGGTAGTCCTGATTGGGGTGTTTTGCCAACGGAAAGTTACTCTACGTATGGCTATCCAGGTTACGGGCAATCGCACTGGTCTTCATCCGACCTGGACGGCTGGGTTAAAGAGCC
>DAOVJH010000413.1 GCA_030673345.1 Pseudomonadota bacterium | reverse complement strand
CGTGATAAGACCGCTCTCTGGGGTGGTACCATCCTGGATACCCGCAATCTGAAAGATTCGACACAGATCGAAATTCTGGCGTATCCACTCAATTCATCCTACCGGCCATTACTGGATAGCAAACCGCTGGGCCGTTTCATCATCAAGCATCCGGGTTATCTTGAACCGGCAACTTATGGGCCAGGCAGGCTACTATCCGTATTGGGCAAGGTTGCTGGCAGCCAGACGGGTAATGTCGGTGAGAGCACTTATACCTATGCGGTTATCCATAGCCAGCAGTTGCACCTATGGTCGCCTGAGAGTATGAAAAGTCGAACCAGCTTTCATTTTGGGGTCGGCATTAGACGATGACAAGCGGTTTACATTATTGAGTTAGCCTGAGAGGAAGTTAAAGATCGTATGAATACTCGAATAATTATCAACGGTAAGGAAGTTACAAACTCGTTAACGAAATTTTTATTGATACTTTCGGCGATCAT
Source organism: Pseudomonadota bacterium (assembly GCA_030673345.1). Lineage (GTDB taxonomy): Bacteria > Pseudomonadota > Gammaproteobacteria > SZUA-229 > SZUA-229. Next base: position 1,678 of record DAOVJH010000413.1, on the reverse strand, counting down.
TATCGCCGCGCTGGTCACCGCGGTTGTTATATTAGTTCTATTTCCGATAATCGGTATCGTGGTGACATTATCAATCAGTGTTATCGCTATCTTTATCGTCGGCACCATCATGAGTGTTGCTGCCCTGGTATTGATCACTTTTATTTCATCATGGTTATTCGGTTCGACGGAATTTCGATTCGAGCGGTTTAACCGGTAAAAATTATAGAAGAAAATCCTGTGTTAACTTTTATTAATCATATAGAATTCGTTTCCCGTTATAAGACGCAATGAAAATGGATCTTTCCCGTCAGACCACTGCTCTGGTATCTGCCGGGTAAGCAGAACAACGAGGTCGAAATGTTAAAACGATTTGAAGTATTTTTTATCGCATCGATATTAATCCTGATTATCGGGATCATATTAACGATAAATACCATGGATAGAGAACAGGAGTTTAAAGCGCATAACCGTGATATCCAGCATGCGGTCGTCGAGAGTGCGGCTTATGCGATCAACCTTCAATTACAGAATAAACGCCGTCATGTAAAACTGTTCCTTGATGAATATTCGAAGCTTTTTTTGCGTCTCGACCGATTTCCGAATGATGAGACGACATCAAATAGTATAAGCCATCGCTTACAACAGCGTTTTACCGATTTTTTCACCTATACGCTCACCGATTCTGAAGGCCAGCCTATCCTGATGGATATCGATTCTCTGGTCGGTGAAGCCTGTCAGAGAGATCTTGACAGTTTTTCGGGTAAGGTTAAACGACATGATACGCAGACCAATAATGAAGTTTTCCTGCATCCGCAGCCGCTGCATTACCACTATGACATCATGGCGCCGCTTCATCTCCAGGGCTCGAATTCACGTATCTTCTTTGCCAGCTTCTATCTAGATGAAATAGCCGATATCCTGAAGACGCATGAGATTCCGGGGCAGCAGCTTTTGCTGGTCAGGCAGTCTAATCCAACGTTGATCGAAGTGAGCCGGCAGGGCGCGAGGGATAAGCTGGATCGGAATATGGAGCTAATGGATGACGAGCAGACCCGTATCCTGGTCTTTGAAAATATTCCTGAAACAGACTGGCGACTGGTTAACTTACCGGATGCTAACTTCGAAGAACAGTATGTGAGTGGCTTGTGGAAGGAAGTACTTGTGATCCTCGCTATCCTGACACTGGCTTTATTCATCATGATCAGCCTGATGTTCAAAATTTCAGAAAGTAAGCAGGCGGATTGATAGCTCACTTTTTGGGCTCACTTTTTTGGGTTCACTGTTTTATCAAAAATTATGTATACTGTCCGGCCGTGTTTCAGAAATGGTTGTCTGGAAAGTTACATAAGTGATCGCTAATTAACCTGGGCAGAATCACTTCACGGATCATCTTAACTTCTTAATAGAGGCAAGCGGTGGTAAGTATGCGTTATTCGATTAAGTGTTGTCAGTGAGTACATTCGCTCACGAACAAACAGAGAAAAGAGTCGCCGGTGACAAGCAGGCTAGAAGTAAGCAGCTTATTATCGGGCTGGACTTTGGTGCGGCTTTTACCAAAGTCGTCATCGGTGATAGCCGTGTCCGTTACGCCGTGCCTTTCGCTGAATTTGCGCATCCTGATAATCAATATCTGTTGCCGTCTATCCTGGCTACCGATGAAAACAATCGCTGCGTTCTATCATCTGACAACACTGAT
>DAOVJH010000110.1 GCA_030673345.1 Pseudomonadota bacterium | reverse complement strand
CATCTGGGTTGCCTGCACTTGACCTCGTTGAGGAGGAGTGGGTCGGCGTCGGTTTCAGGATAGGCGATTCAAGATTGATAGCACCGATGTCAGAAGTTAAAGAGATCCTTGATCTGCCTGAGTATACGATGGTGCCAGGCGTGAAATCATGGATAGTCGGTGTTGCCAATGTGCGAGGAAGTTTGCTGCCAATTCTTGATATGAAAACTTACTTACTTGGTGAAGACATCAAACAGCGACAGAAAGGCAGGGTAATCGTTATTGATTATAAAGGTTTTAGTACCGGCCTGATCGTTGAAGAAGTTTATGGTCTGCGTCATTTCAGGGATAGCGATGTTACCAGTGATATACCTGCGATGCATGATGGTTTAACACCTTATGTGGAAAAAGCTTTCAAGCAGGATGAAGAGCACTGGCCGGTATTTGATTTTGACGAGATGGCGCAAGATGAGCGCTTCGCACAAGCGTCACTATAATGATAAAAAATATAAAAATAATAGAAGAGATTACTGATTACGTCATCAACAGTCTGGTTAGATAAGTTGATTGGAGAGAGTTCCTTATGAGTGCAGAACAAAAAAATATCGCAATTGGAAAACCATTGGTCATCATTGGTTTATTGCTTTCAGTATTTATCATACTCATGCTGGGTAGTTTGGTATATGTGGCTGATAAACGAGCAACTTTGCAGCGCCATGTAGAGTTATCTGCTGAACAGCTCCTCCTGTCACAGCAGATGGCAACATTTTCCTTAGGTGCATCTTCTGGTAACGAAGTAGCATTTGACCGTCTGCTTAATTCCAGAGTCAAATTTGATACCATCCTTAATACTTATCGTTCAGGTGATATTGTTACAGCAGCTATCTCTCTGGATTTACTGCCGGATCTCGACCAGGTTGAGTCTGACTGGCGAAATTATCGAAACAACATCGAAGTTATTCTGAGTGGCCGTCAATCTATTGCGGAAGTGAGAGAGCTGTACCAGGTGATCGAAAGTTTTATCCCGCAGATGCTGACTTATTCTGATGAAGTTGTCGGTGTGTTGATCAAGAAAGAATCGTCTCCACGTCAGGTTTACCTGGCAACGCGTCAGATGATGTTATCTCAGCGTATTAAGAACAACTTAAACCAGGTGCTTGCTGGTGGTGAAGCAGCTGCGGCGGCAGCTGACAGGTTCGGTCGAGATGCTGCGTTGTTTGGCCGAGTGCTGGAAGGCCTGTTAAAAGGTTCAAAAGGTTTACGTATAGAAAAGGTTACAGATAAAGAGGCGGTCGCAAAATTACGTGAAGTAGCCATGCTGATTAGTGCGGTGAGCGACAATATCGCGGGCATCCTGGAACTTTCACCGGAGCTGTTCGAGGTGAAAGACGCGGCTGGCCAGGTCAGTGGTGACTCAGAGCGCATATTAATAACACTCGAAGATTTTCAGGAAAAGATTATTGCCCAAGGTGGCGAGCTTGACCTCGTACAGTTAGCCGGTGTCGGTTTTGGTGGTGTAGCAGTGTTACTGATCATCATCGGTGGTATCTTGATGCTGAAAGAGGCGAGGAAACGTGAGGAGAACGCGTTAGAGAATAACAGACGAAACCAGCGTGCGATTCTGCGGTTACTCGATGAGATGGCCAACCTTGCGGATGGTGACCTGACCGTTCACGCTACGGTGACCGAAGAGATTACCGGTGCGATAGCAGACTCGGTGAACTTCACCATCGACGCGTTGCGTACCCTGGTAACAACGATCAACAACACCGCATCGGAAGTAACACGCTCTACAGAGAAGACACAGCAGACAGCGAACCAGCTGGCACAGGCGTCCAACCAGCAGGCACGTGAGATCGCATCTGCGAGTGCCGCGGTAACCGATATGGCTGAATCGATGTTGACGGTATCGCACGATGCGGATAACTCTGCAAACGTTGCGCAACAGTCGATGGATATCGCGCAGAAAGGCGCGCAGGTGGTACGAAATACCATCGGCTCTATGGAAAAAATTCGTGAGAACATCCAGGAGACGTCGAAACGTATTAAACGTCTTGGTGAGTCATCGCAGGAGATTGGCGACATCGTGGGGCTGATTACTGAGATTGCGGACCAGACGAACATCCTGGCGTTGAACGCAGCCATTCAGGCGTCGACTGCGGGTGATGCAGGTCGTGGTTTCGCGGTGGTAGCGGATGAGGTGCAGCGACTGGCGGAACGTGCTGGTAATGCGACCAAACAGATTGAGGGCCTGGTTAATACCATTCAGGCAGATACCAACGAAGCGGTTAAGTCCATGGAGATGAGTACCGCCGGTGTGGTTAGTGGTGCGGCTATGGCCGAGGAGTCAGGTGTTGCGTTGAAAGAGATTGAAGCGGTATCGATCGAGCTGTCAAACTTGATTAAAGGTATTTCAGGCTCTACCAAGCAGCAGTCGAAGGTTGCGATGTCAGTATCTGATTCGATGAACGTGATTCAGGAGATCACCCTGCAAACCTCTGAAGGAACGGAAGAAACATCAAGCTCACTTACTGCGCTAAACGAACTTTCTGCTGAACTGGGTCGTTCCGTATCTGGCTTTAAACTGCCATCGACGGTCGATGACGACAATGTCGAAACGGTTATTTTAGAGAGTCAGGCGTAAGGTAATCTGCACAGGTAATTCAGATTATGAGTGTTGATAATACGGTTGAATATAATTCGCTTAGCTGGGTTAAGGCGCAGCTGGATGATGTTCTGTCTGATGCACAGTCGAACCTCAATGATTATATCGAAAATAAAACCGATGAGAACCTGGAAAACTGCATAGAACATCTGCAGCTCATCTATGGCACCTTGCAGATGGTTGAAATCTACGGTGCTGCGATGCTCGCTGAAGAGATGCAGAAAACAACAGCAGCATTATTGGCAGGTGATGTAGAGCGTGCAGAAGATACTTATGATGTATTGATGCGTGCCATGTTGCATCTGCCTGATTATCTCGAGGGTATACAGTCGGGCAAGAAAGATACGCCCATATTACTGATGCCGCTATTCAATGATCTGCGGACTGCACGCAAAGAAGGTTTACTGTCAGAAAGTGTTCTATTTTCCCCGGATCTTGAAAATGTCGAGCTATCAGCTGATGGTTATGATGCAGATGCTATAGAAGCTGGAAAACTTCGGGATGAAGTGAAAAGGTTACGCACGCATTATCAACTGGGTCTGCTCGACTACATACGAAATAAAAAAGAACGTGTTGGGCTGCAACGCATCAAGGCAGTCCTGAGCTCACTTGAAAAAGTTTCGAGCAACGCGGAAGTACGCCGTATCTGGATAGTGGCTGGTGCACTCGTCGAAGGCCTGATGAAAGAGGGTATCGATCCGAACCTGAGTATCAAGATGCTGCTGGGTGCTGTCGATCGACAGTTGAAGCTGATTTTAGATGAAGGTGAAGAAGATTTTGAAAGCGGGTACTCGAAGGAGCTGCTTAAAAACATCCTGTATTACGTTGGTCTTAGTACAGTAGATAGTAAAGCGATCGAAGCAGTAAAAGAAGCCTATAAGCTGGCTGACCTTATACCTCAGGAATCTGATGAATCTGGTGCGATGATCGGTGGTCTGAATGCTGATCTGTTTGATACTGTATCAAAAGGTATTACTGAAGATCTGACGCAGGTTAAAGACGTTCTGGAACTGTATATGCAGAGCAGTGATCAGAACCTTGATCAGCTTAAAACGGTCGCTGAACAACTGGGTAAGATTGCTGATACCTACGGCATGTTAGGTATGGGCAGTGTTCGTCAATCCATCATGGATCAGCGCGACGTGATGCAAGGCATCGCCAGTGGCGATGTTGAGATCAGTGAAGAAGTGGTTTCATCCGTTGCCTATGAATTATTAAACGCCGAGTCTGAACTCAAGAATTATATCGCTGAGCGTTCTGGTTTCATCGATATGAACCGTGAACATGAAGACCAGGCTGTACCGGCTGCAGAATATCGCCAGGTGGTATTTACTGTCGTTTCCGAAGGGCTGAAGAATTTCAGTGAAGCGAAAGAAGCTATCCTGTCCTATGTGTCTGGCATCGGAGATAAAGAACAGTTAGATATCATCCTGAATAACCTGGAAGAAGTCCGCGGTGTTTCTATGATGCTGTCGTTAGGGCGTGTAGAAGCATTGATTGGAAAGCTGCAGAAATACATCCATGTTGCACTATTAAATAACAATCATAAACCTGATGAGAAAGAGCAGGACACGGTTGCTGATGTTGTTACTTCGATCGAGTATTTTTTCGAAGCGTTATCCGAAGGCCGTCCTGGTGTAGAACAGGGCCTGAATGCGGGTGATGAAGCGGCAGCTATACTAGTAGCAGTCACTCAGTCTTATGGGGATTCGGAAACCAGTATAGAAGAATCTGTTGTATCCGATGAGCCGATTGATAAGGCCGAAATAGAAGAGCCTGAGATAGAGCTGAAAGAAAAAGTCATAGAAAATATACAGGTAGCCAGGCCTGTAGAACCGATACAGGATATCAGTGAGTATTCAATCCTGGGTGAAGATGCTGATGAAGAGATCGTTGAGATCTTCATCGAAGAGGCTGTTGAGGTTTTAGGCGAGCTGCATACTTACCTGCCACAGTGGAAAGCAAATAATGATGATGAAGAAGCCCTGGCGGTAATCAGGCGTAGTTTTCATACGTTAAAAGGCAGTGGCCGTCTACTCGGCGCAAACCTTATCGGCGAGTTTGCATGGAAATTTGAAAACATGCTGAACCGCATAATCGATGACAAGATAACGGTCAGTGACTCATTGCTTCATGCGCTTGATGAATCACTCGCTGTGCTGCCACAGTTGATCGAACAACTGAAAGGCAATCGGGAACCGATAGATAATATCGCACAGTTGATGATGTCAGCTGATGCGTTGACGGAAGGGCAGGAAGTTGCCTTAGAAGCAGCTGAGCCAGTTTTTGAAAAACCAGTTGCTGAAGAACTGGATACTGATGAAGCGGGTGTCGATCAAACAGTTGATGAATCTGAAACGATCGAAGTCGTCGATATCGATGAGCCTGGTAGTGATGAAATCGAGTTAGTCGCTGTAGATGAACTTGTCGAAGATAGTGAAGATTTAGAAGTAGTTGGTCTGGATGTCGAAGATGCTGCTGAAGAAAGTGTCGCTGAATCCTCTGATATCGAAGTAGAGGAATCACCGGTTGTTGATCTGTCCGACGCCCTTGATGAAGTGATCGTACTCGATACGGATGATATAGAAGTTGAAATATCCGGTATCGAACTGACAGACGTCGAAGTTGACGTTTTTGAAGGTTCAGAATTACAGGCAGAAGAATCTGAGATTGAAGAGATAATAGATCTGTCGGCTGATGATTCTCTGGACGAAGAAGTAATCGATCTTTCTGATGAGGTGTTGACCGATGAATTCGAGATAGAGATAGAAGGCATGGATGATCGTGTCTCTGACTCTGATGAGAGTCTCGAGCTTGATCCGATGCTGCTAAAGATTTATTTTGATGAGAGCCAGAGCCACGTAGCAAACGTCAGACAGTTGCTCGATGAAAGTGAATCAAAAGCCCGGCCGCTAAAAGCAGATAAGACACTGATCCGCGCTTTCCATACCCTGTACGGCAGTGCACGTACTGCAGAAGTAGAAGCTATCGCTGAGATAAGCGGTGCCGCAGAAAAATATGTGAAGGCACGTCAGGAAGGCGGGGAAGATGATATCCCTGCTGATGTCGTTGCTGTG
>DAOVJH010000384.1 GCA_030673345.1 Pseudomonadota bacterium | reverse complement strand
GTTTCATCAACACGATAACCGGACAGATTAATCACGCGGTTTGGCTGCAATGTGAATACCCGCCGATACTCGACGAATTCCTTCTGGGTCTGTTTTTTGTATTGCTCAAACTCGTTTTGCATTGCCTGTTTTGCCTGCTGATGCTGTTGCTTAAACTGTGCAAATTCATCCATTTCTTTTTTCTTATGGATCTCAAACGCCGGCCCAGTAGACTCGATCTGCAACAGGCCATCTTTTAAAGCGACAGATTCACCATTGTGCTCATCATTTTCACTGATGATGAACGTCGTACCGCGTACGCCGATAGTGGCCGCGCGTGTTTTAACCCGGCGCGGCTCGCCGAAAACTTTTTTGAAAGTAAAATAGACCTTACCGCCCAGATATGAAAACCAGCTGGTTTTTTCTACACGTAGACGGCTCTTTTCATCCAGTACCGACAGAGCACCATCTTCAAACTGAACCACGATACGCGCACCCTGTTTTGTGACGATAGTATCGTTTTCGTTTAACACCTCATCCGCTTCCTTGACAGAACGTTTTTCGCCTTTAGCGTTGACCACTTCAACATCACCGCTGAACTTTAAAACTTTGCCTCGGTATTTTGTTTGATCAGCCATCAGCGTGAATGACTGAAGAGAGATAAACACACATACTGCGAAGGTAATAAGTTTTTTACAAATCATTTTGGCCTCATCCTGTATAACCACGACTACATCACAAAAGAACATATCCGTCTTTCCGGTATGTTTCTAGCCGGAATCCATACCTCGGCATTATCGCAAGCCTGATAGATAGATACCGGCTAAAAACACGCCGGTATGACGATAATATTTTTTATTACAATAGCATCGCTATTGCTCGAGCGTTTCCCAACGAGTATAGCAGTGCTCGAGACCAGCCTGTGCTTCTTCCAGCTGTTTCTGTATTTTCACTATATCTTCTTTTTCCTGTTTGTAAAACTCGTCACCTGCCATGACATTCTGCAGTTTCTCGACATCACCTTCAAACCTCTCGATCTGGGCCGGAAGCTCGTCTAGTTCCCGCTGGTTTTTATAGCTCAGTTTTTTAGGTTTAACTGCTTTCTCAGGCGTGGCAGCCTGCCCGTCAGCTACTGCTATTTTTACTTTATCGCCCTGTTTTCTAATTTTATTTTTAGACTGTTTTATCCAGTCATCATAACCGCCAACATATTCATTGACCTGTGAATCGCCTTCGAAAACAAGGGTGCTGGTGACAACATTGTTGACGAACTCTCTATCGTGACTTACCACCAGCACTGTACCGGGATATTCCATGACCAGCTCTTCCAGTAACTCGAGCGTCTCTATATCAAGGTCATTGGTCGGTTCGTCGAGCACCAGTATGTTCGAAGGTTTCGAAAACAGCTTTGCCAGCAGCAGACGGTTACGCTCACCACCTGACAGCATACTCACAGGCGAACGCGCACGCTCCGGCGCAAACAGGAAATCTTGCAGGTAACCGATGACATGTTTTCGATTGCCGTTGACCTCGACAAACTCCCTGCCCTGAGACAGGTTATCGATAACGCTTGCCGAATCATCCAGCTGTGCACGGAACTGGTCAAAGTACGCGACTTCAAGTTTGGTTCCGTTTTTAATCGTACCCGCAGTGGGTTTCAGTTCACCCAGCAATAATCGCAGCAGGGTTGTTTTGCCGACACCATTGGGGCCAAGGATACCTATCTTGTCGCCACGTAAAATAGTTGTGGTTAAATTTTTTATCAGCGGTTTACCTTCATATTCAAAGCTGACATTCTCAGCTTCTGACACCAGCTTTCCGGAGCGTTCGGCCTGAGCCACCTTCATGGCAACCTTGCCTACCTGGTTGCGCCGCTGATTTCGCTCAACACGCATCTTTTCTAAAGCACGCACCCTGCCCTCATTTCGGGTACGACGGGCTTTTATGCCCTGCCGTATCCAGACTTCTTCCTGCGCCAGTTTTTTATCAAAGTGCGCGTTCTCTACTTCTTCAGCGTGTAGCGCCTCAGCCTTGCGTCGCAGATAGGTATCGTAATTCCCCGGGTAACTGGTCAGACAACCGCGATCAAGTTCGATGATCCGCGTCGATAACTTACGCATGAAAGAACGGTCATGCGTGATAAACATCAGCGCCCCTTTATAATTCAGCAACTGCTCTTCCAGCCACTGGATAGCGTTAAGATCAAGATGGTTCGTGGGCTCATCCAGCAACAGGATATCGGGTTTGATAACCAGGGCTTTCGCCAGCAGAACCCTGCGTTTCATACCGCCTGAAAGAGAAGCGTAATCTGCATCACCATCAAGCTGCATTCGGCTCAGTACTTCTTCGACCTGCTGATTAAGCTGCCAGGCATCGTGGATATCCACCTGGTTCTGAGCGCG
>DAOVJH010000054.1 GCA_030673345.1 Pseudomonadota bacterium | reverse complement strand
GCCATGGTGCCTATTGGTCGTGGCCAGCGTGAGCTGATCATCGGAGACCGCCAGACAGGTAAAACAGCGGTAGCGATTGATGCCATCATCAACCAGGCAGGTACCGGCGTTAAATGTATCTATGTAGCTATTGGTCAAAAAGCTTCAACTGTTGCGAACATCGTTCGTAAACTGGAAGAGCATGGCGCGATGGAGCACACCACCATCGTTGCCGCTAACGCATCTGAATCAGCAGCGATGCAGTACTTCGCGCCTTATTCTGGCTGTACTATGGGCGAGTATTTCCGTGACCGCGGTCAGGACGCATTGATCATTTATGATGATTTAACCAAACAGGCCTGGGCGTATCGTCAGGTATCTTTATTGTTACGTCGTCCACCAGGCCGTGAAGCGTACCCGGGTGACGTATTCTATTTACACTCACGTTTATTAGAGCGTGCGTCACGTGTAAATGCTGAATATGTAGAAGCGTTCACTAACGGTGAAGTGAAAGGCAAGACAGGTTCGTTAACTGCTTTACCTATCATCGAAACACAGGACGGTGACGTATCTGCATTCGTACCAACCAACGTAATTTCGATTACTGATGGCCAGATCTTCCTTGAGTCGGACCTGTTTAACGCCGGTATTCGTCCTGCGATCAACGCGGGCCTCTCTGTATCACGCGTTGGTGGTGCTGCTCAGACAACCATTATTAAGAAACTTGGCGGTGGTATTCGTTTAGCACTGGCGCAGTATCGTGAGCTTGCAGCTTTCGCACAGTTTGCCTCTGATCTTGATGAGGCAACCCGTGCACAGTTAGAGCTGGGTGAGCGTGTTACTGAATTAATGAAACAGGCGCAGTACTCGCCACTGTCTATTGCAGAAATGGCATTCTCATTGTATGCGGCTAACGAAGGTTTCTTAAACGATGCTGATGTTAAGAAAGTGGTTGCTTATGAAGCGGCGATGCTCGCACACATGAAGAGTAATCAGGCTGACCTCATCGCACAGATCAATGAGTCTGGTGATTTCAATGATGATATCGCTGCTGCGATGAGGTCTGCTTTGGAAGACTTTAAAGCGAACGGCGTTTACTAAGGTATTGTCAAGTAAACAAAAGACAGACGATAGAGTATAAATAGAGAAGAACTATGGCAGGCGCAAAAGAAATACGCACCAAGATCAAGAGTGTACAAAACACTCAAAAGATCACCAAAGCGATGGAGATGGTTGCGGCTAGCAAAATGCGTAAAGCACAGGAGCGTATGCGTGCATCACGCCCCTATGCTGAAAAAATGCGTGACGTGTTAAGTCACCTTGCGCAAGCGCATTGTGAATATAAGCACCCTTATCTGCAAGACCGTGAAGAAGTTAATCGTGTTGGTTACATCGTTGTTTCAACTGACCGAGGTTTATGTGGCGGTTTAAATACCAACATGTTCAAAGCGGCTGTTAATGAAATGTCTGACTGGCATGATAAAAATGTTGAAATTGACATCTGTGCTGTTGGTAAAAAATCAGCAACATTTTTTTCACGCTTTCAGGGCAACATAATATCGCAGATATCTGATCTGGGTGACCAGCCTTCACACGAAGCGCTGATCGGTGCTGTTAAAGTCATGCTTGATGCTTATGATGAAGGCAAGATTGACCGCCTGTTTCTGGTGAGCAATCAATTTGAAAACACCATGTCGCAAGTGCCTACGGTACAGCAGTTAATACCTGTTTCTGGTGAGATTGATAAAGAGCTGGATCATCACTGGGACTATATTTATGAGCCAGATACCAAGCCGATCATCGATGCATTGATGATGCGTTTTATCGAATCTCAAGTTTACAAAGGTGTGATTGAAAACATTGCCTGTGAGATGTCGGCACGTATGGTCGCGATGAAGAGCGCAACGGATAACGCATCTGACATCATTAAAGAATTACAAACGATTTATAACAAAGCGAGACAGGCTTCGATCACTCAGGAGATTTCCGAGATCGTTGCAGGCGCATCGGCCGTCTCTTAGAGCTTGCGAAAGCTGATAAATCATTGCCAAAGAATATAACAACAGAATTTAACATTTTAATACATAAGTATTTACGAGGATAACAATCATGAGTACCGGAAACGTAGTAGAGATTATCGGCGCGGTTATTGACGTCGAATTTCCACGGGACTCCATTCCTAAAGTTTACGACGCACTAAAACTTGATGAAACAGGTTTGACCATGGAAGTGCAGGCGCAGTTAGGCGATGGTGTTGTACGAGCAATCGCAATGGGACCAACTGAGGGCTTGCGTCGTGGCATGGAAGTTAAAAATACCGGTGATGCTATCCGCGTACCTGTCGGCCCTAAAACATTAGGCCGCATCATGGATGTACTGGGCAACCCGATCGATAACCAGGGTGACATCGGCCATGATGAAACTATGCCTATCCACCGTAAACCGCCCAAGTTTGAAGACCAGTCTTCAGCAACAGAAATTCTTGAAACCGGTATTAAAGTAATCGACCTGGTCATGCCTATCGCAAAAGGCGGTAAGATCGGTCTGTTCGGTGGTGCGGGTGTTGGTAAGACCGTAACACTGATGGAATTGATCCGTAACATCGCGGTTGAGCACAGTGGTTTCTCTGTATTTGCTGGTGTAGGTGAGCGTACTCGAGAGGGTAACGATTTCTACTACGAGATGCAGGAAGGTGGCGTACTCGATAAAGTAGCACTGGTTTACGGTCAGATGAATGAGCCTCCTGGTAACCGTCTTCGTGTAGCGTTGACCGGTTTGACCATGGCGGAATACTTCCGTGATCAGGGCAGCGACGTATTGATGTTCGTTGATAACATCTACCGTTACACACTGGCAGGAACAGAAGTATCGGCGCTGCTTGGCCGTATGCCATCAGCAGTGGGCTACCAGCCAACACTCGCGGAAGAGATGGGTGTACTTCAGGAACGTATTACATCGACCAAGACAGGTTCGATCACCTCATTCCAGGCGGTATACGTACCGGCAGATGACTTGACTGACCCTTCTCCAGCAACAACATTCGCTCACTTAGACGCAACATTAGTACTGTCACGTCAGGTTGCAGAACTGGGTATTTACCCAGCGGTGGATCCACTGGATTCAAGCTCTCGTATTCTTGATCCATTAGTTATCGGTACAGAGCATTACGAAGTAGCTCGTGGTGTACAGGGTTTATTGCAGCGTTATAAAGAGTTGAAAGATATTATTGCGATCCTGGGTATGGACGAATTATCAGACGATGATAAGCAGGCCGTTGCTCGCGCACGTAAGATTCAACGCTTCTTGTCACAGCCGTTTTTCGTTGCTGAAGTATTTACCGGTTCACCAGGTAAGTACGTAGCACTGAAAGATACCCTGGCTGCATTTAAAGCGATACTTGCTGGTGATCACGATGATCTGCCTGAACAGGCATTTTATATGGTTGGCGGTATCGAAGAAGCGGTTGAGAAAGCCAAGTCGATATAAGCGACTATATAACGACGATACTTTAAACGTTAGAGATTAGAAAGAAGAGCACTAACAATGGCAATGACCATGCATATAAATATCGTAAGCGCCGAGAATGAAATATTTTCTGGCGCTGTAACAGAAGTGTACGCACCTGCTGAAGCGGGTGAAGTGGGTATCATGCCTCGTCATACACAGATGTTATCGACGCTGAAACCCGGTGTCGTGCGCATAGTAGAACAAGATGGTTCAGAACAGAGCTTTTATGTCAGTGGCGGTATCCTCGAGGTGCAGCCACATATCGTAACAGTCTTGTCTGATACCGCATTACGTGCAGCAGATATCGATGAATCAGCTGCGTTAGAGGCTAAAACCCGTGCCGAAGCTGCAATGAAAGACAAAGCTTCTGACATGGATTATGCCAAGGCAAAATCTGAACTAATCGAAGCAGTTGCCCAGATCGAAGCGTTGAAGAAGGTCCGCAGGAAAAAATAAACGCTTATCTGGTTATTGATCAGCTTGTGTTTGAATTAAGCTAGAATAAAGGTCGAACTCTAACGAGTTCGGCCTTTTTTATTTGTTTAATCTAACTTTGGAATAAAAGATGAATCTATCCGTCATTATATTAGCTGCTGGCGCCGGAACGCGCATGCGCTCGTCGAAACCAAAGGTTTTGCATCGGCTTGCCGGTATACCGATGGTCGAACATGTTTATAACACCTGTAAAACATTGGGTGCGAAGCAGGTTCAGGTCGTTTACGGCCATGGCGGTAACCAGTTAAAAGAACAATGCCAGCATTTTGATGTTGAGTGGGCATTGCAGGCGGAACAGCTCGGTACTGCACACGCTGTGCAGCAGGCAAGTCCTGCGGTTAATGGTGAAGATGTAGCGCTTGTATTATATGGCGATGTTCCGTTGACCCGGTGCGAAACGCTGGAAGCACTGATTAAAGATGTAAGTGCAAATAATGTTTCATTACTGACCGTCGAGCTGGATGATCCGACGGGTTATGGCCGCATCGTTAGAGAAAACGGCAAGGTAACATCCATTGTTGAGCATAAAGATGCAACGGATGAAATCAGAGCGATAAAGGAAGTGAATACAGGGATACTGGCGATAAATGCGTCTTATCTGAATGACTGTTTGAAAAAGATAGATAACGATAACGTTCAGGGTGAATATTATCTGACCGATATCATTGCGCTGGCTGTTAATGATGGCAATGAAGTTTTCACCACACAGGTCGAGCATAGTTACGAAGTTGAAGGTGTTAACGACAGGAAACAATTAGCACGTTTGGAAAGAATTTTTCAGCGCGGTATCGCTGAAAGCCTGTTGACCGATGGAACCGGCCTGGCTGATCCGGAGAGGATTGATGTGCGGGGCATATTAAAGGCGGGCAGTGACTGCTTCATCGATGTTAATTGCGTATTTGAAGGAGAAGTAGAACTGGGTACCGGTGTAAATATCGGTCCTGGCTGTGTCATAAAAGACAGTGTTATCGGCAGTGATTGTATTATTAAGCCTTATTCGGTTATCGAAAATGCGACCATCGATAAGCAGTCAGAAGTCGGCCCATTTTCTCGGATACGTCCAGGTACGTTATTGAGAGAAAACAGCCGTGTAGGTAATTTTGTTGAAATAAAAAATACCACACTGGGTAAAAACAGTAAGGCAGGTCACCTGAGTTATCTCGGTGATAGTGAGATCGGAAAAGATGTCAATATTGGCGCTGGAACGATTACCTGTAATTATGATGGTGCAAATAAGTATAAGACGGTAATCAAGGCGGGTGCTTTCATAGGCTCAGATACACAACTTGTTGCCCCTGTAACGGTGGGTAAAAATGCCACGATCGCCGCGGGATCAACGATTACTAAAGATATTGAGGATGATACTTTAACCTTAAGTCGTACTGCACAGAAGTCGATAAAAGGCTGGGCGCGGCCTAAGAAGAAATAAAAGTAGCTGTTTTTTTACATCAAAAATGCTGTAAAAGCTTGAAAGGGTCTAAGCTTTACCCTATAAAAGTATATATCTGCCAATAAGGCAGGAATATTATAAATGTGCGGAAATCTTATTTCAACTAAAGGGGGCACATTATGATGAGATATTTAAATCAATTTATCCTTTTTATCTCCATTTCTTTCATCCTGCCAGCTAGCGTTTACGCTGAAGGCATGGCTGTTCAACCGAGCGGTGTTTTTAAGTTTCAGCAGAGGCTGGCAACGAATGGTAATGCGCGGGCACAATATAAGTTAGGCACCATGTATGAATGCGGTACAGGTATAGAGCAAGATCTTGAGAAAGCAAAACACTGGTATGGCCTGGCATCAGTTGCAGAGGTTAAGGCAGCAAGCGATAGAATGACCTACCTGACGATCAAAGAGCAGGGCTATGATAAGGCAAAAAACACTGAATGGCTC
Organism: Pseudomonadota bacterium; assembly: GCA_030673345.1. Classification (GTDB taxonomy): domain Bacteria; phylum Pseudomonadota; class Gammaproteobacteria; order SZUA-229; family SZUA-229. The sequence continues at coordinate 2,084 of DAOVJH010000054.1, read as the reverse complement.
AAGGTAATCAAACAAGAAGCCAGTTCACGAAAAGGCGACTCGATGTTCCTGCTGGCCCAGCTTTACCGTGAAGGTCTGGGCGTGAAAAAAGATTTATATAAAGCGATGGATATACTGGACCAGGTCAGTCTTCTTGGCGCTGCTGATGTCGATAATGAGTTCGCCCTGATCCAGACAGAGCTTGATAAAGATAAAAAGGCAAAGGCATTGGCGGCGAAACAGCGAGAGCAGGAATCTGCCAGAATCGCAGAGCAAGAAAAAGCGAAGCAGGCGAATAATAAGCCGCTGAAAGTACAACAGGCTAAAGTAGAGAAAGCGAATAAACTTGAACCAGAGAAAGTCAGTAAAGCAGAAAAAGTTCAGGCAGAAAAGATTCGTCGATATGAAAAAGCGATGATGCAATTACAGATGGAGCAGCGGCAGATCGATAAGCAGCAGGCATGGGCAGCTGGTGGTATTGCTTCAACAGAAGAAGATGAATTTTAGTTAAATCGGTTAATTAAAGCGTTATTGAAGACCTTATCCCAATGACATTGGGATAAGGTTTTTTTTCGCATAAAAGAAAAATAAGGTTAAATTTAAAATTATTTTAAAAGTATGCACTGAAATGATGCGCTTCAGTAAAGGCGCGACGTTAAATCATTGATTTTATTGGGGTCGAGTATAGTAGTTAACACTAATATTTAAGTAATTCGATTGGATATATTGCTGTTATCTCTCTAAAATTAGCCTCCCGCAAGTGATTGTTGCAACTGAGGTTTTGTTTTGGCTACTGTTATGAATTCACCCGATAATTATTCCTTCCCAGAAAGACGAGCTGTTGATAAACGCCAAACTACTCTTCAGCACATCTGTCTGCAGCTGGCTTCTTTAGGCCATCGCTGTCAGTTAAATTCAGACCGTGGTTACCTTGCCGTTGCTGATAGCCTGTTAAAAAATTACACTGCACAAAGGCAGTTACTGGCAGAGTATCGTTGCCCTGCTGATCAACGCATCCAGAGCTTTTTGAATGATTATCTAAAGCGAAATGGTGTAGATGTTGAGATCAAGCTGCCCGGAGAGACTTTTAATTTAACTGAGGAAGGTGTCGCTCGGGAATTATCGCTGCCCTACGATAGCAATACGTATAAGTCAGAACTGGTTGAATCATATCGTTTGTTACAGGGCGTATTACACAATCCGAAGAATGATCGTCGCACGACATCGGGCGTCTTTCATATCGTCGAAGGCGGGTTGCCTATACCTGCTGATAAAAAAGCGGTGCCAGTGAATGTGTATGCCAACCTGTTACAGGTAGCGCTGGATCCACCCACAGAACTATTAAGCCTGCCGATAGCTAGCGAGAACGAAGAGCCGGTCGATATGTGGGTTTCACTGCTACTGCGTCCGATAGTACGTCCGGAAGTTGAAGGCGTGTTGCCTGAGAAGAGCCTCGAAACCCGATTTTTTGCGCCTGGCACGCTGGTGTCCAATCTGGATTTTGTGGAATCAATTTTTGGAAATGGCGGAGACCCGTTCCTGTCAGAAAATGATGCTGCACTGGATATCGATCATTGGACGGGACATAGCGGCTGTGTCATCCTGGCGCCACACCTGACCAAGTTAAGTAAAAAAGTCCTCGGCCTGCCGCATTATGACGACGCGACTGAATGCCAGCGTAAAGATGGCATGTGCTGGAAAAAAGACGATGAGCTCTATAATGAAGGCGGCGCGTTCAAGGTGGTCTGCCGTGATATGAGTGGTGTTATCGTTACTATCATTGCTGACAATTATTTTGGCTACAGCAAAAAAGAAATAAAATCACAGATCAGCTATTCAGCAAACCTGTTCGGCGGAGCAGAAGAAGAACATTCAGGCGGCGCGATCGCTTTCCCTCGTTTTAACTTAGGTAATTATTATTTGCCAAAAGTTGAAGAAGAGATGACGGGGCATACCTTTACCCGCCTGTGTAAACAGTTAGATGGCGGTATCGCCGTTAAAGCTGAAGGTTATGCGCTGGATAATACTTACCCTGATGTTGTTTATATTCCTGAAGATGCACATATCGATATGCAGAAGCAGAGCATCAGCTGGAAAAAAGACGG
>DAOVJH010000415.1 GCA_030673345.1 Pseudomonadota bacterium | reverse complement strand
GCTACGCAGGTTCTCTGCGCGGCTTGGGTGGCGCAGTTTACGTAATGCCTTGGCTTCAATCTGACGGATACGTTCACGGGTCACATCAAACTGTTTACCGACTTCTTCCAGTGTATGGTCGGTATTCATATCGATACCAAAGCGCATGCACAGTACTTTAGCTTCGCGTGCGGTCAGTGTTGTGAGTATGTCGCGGGTTGATTCGCGCAGTGATTCACCCGTCGCTGATTCCATTGGGGCGATGATGTTGACGTCTTCGATGAAGTCACCAAGATGTGAGTCTTCGTCATCACCGATCGGTGTTTCCATCGAGATAGGCTCTTTGGCGATCTTGAGTACTTTGCGTACCTTGTCTTCAGGCATCTCCATTTTTTCTGCAAGTTCTTCCGGTGTCGGTTCGCGGCCCATCTCCTGCAGCATCTGGCGGAAGATACGATTGAGTTTGTTGATGGTCTCGATCATGTGAACAGGGATACGGATGGTGCGCGCCTGGTCGGCAATCGAACGGGTGATCGCCTGGCGGATCCACCATGTCGCATAGGTTGAGAATTTGTAACCGCGACGATATTCGAATTTATCGACTGCTTTCATCAGACCGATGTTGCCTTCCTGGATCAGGTCGAGGAACTGCAGACCGCGGTTAGTATATTTTTTCGCGATCGAGATAACCAGGCGAAGGTTGGCTTCCACCATCTCTTTCTTGGCGCGGCGTGCTTTTGCTTCACCGATCGACATCTTGCGGTTTATCTCTTTGATGTCTGAAACGGTGAGGCCGAATTCTTTTTCGATTACAGCCAGTTTTTGCTGGGTAATCTTTATGTCTGGTGCGAGCTCTTTTAGTTTTTCAGAGTACTCATGCCCTTTGCAGTATTTGTCGATCCACTTGGTATTAACCTCGTTCTGAGGGAACGTCGTGATCATGATCTTGCGCGGCATGTGTGCCTTGTTTACCACAAGGTGCAGGATGTGCCTTTCCAGCTGGCGTACGCGGTTGATCGTCGTATGCAGTTCACGCGTCAAGCGGGTGACCAGTATCGGTGTGTATTTAAATTCAAGAAAAGCAGCTGCCATCGATGTGCGTGCTTTCGAGATGTCTTCCTGCGTGCTGTCTTTCTTGTCTATAATGTTGATGCAGCGTGTATGTGCGCGCTTGACCTTGGAAAAGATTTTTTTAACTTTATCGATATCAGGACCGGTATCGATGACTTCTTCTTTCTGTGATGATTTTCCGGCAGCAGCCAGTTCTGCTTCTTTTGCTGCGCGCAGCAGGGCTTCAGCGGCAAGCCGGTCAAGCTCTTCATCACTCTTATGAAAATCGACCATCAGTTCATTAAGGCGCATATCGCCCGCCTGAACTTTTTCCCAGCACTCGATTGTATTGAGAACAGTATTCGGATTGGTGGCCAGTGCCTGCAATACCTGTTTTAGGCCTTCTTCGATGCGTTTGGCGATCTCGATCTCACCTTCACGTGTTAACAGTTCAACGCTTCCCATCTCGCGCATATACATGCGGACAGGGTCGGTTGTGCGGCCGAGTTCGGTTTCGATGGATGCCAGTGCGGCAACGGCTTCTTCGGTTGTTTCATCATCTGCTTCACTGACGGAGGCGTCTGTCAGTACGCGTGACTCTGCATCAGGAGCGGTTTCCAGTACCTGGATGCCCATGTCTGTAATGGTGTTGATGATGTCTTCGATCTGTGAAGGATCAACGATACCTTCGGGAATATGGTCATTTACTTCAGCGTAAGTGAGGTAACCTTGTTCTTTACCCTTGGCGATGAGTATTTTAAGACGTGACTGTTTGTCTTGTTCCTGCAGAGGAGTTGCCATAAAATTACCTATAAATACCTGAATATTATCTTGAGTTTTCTTGCTAGGGTCGTACGGAAATTGCCTGAAGATTTATTAAATCTACAAGTTAATAAGCGTGAACCGAATCAACCATTTTAACAGTATATGGAGTCTGTTTCCATGGTTTCAAGGTTTAAATAAGGTGTGAAGCGTTACGAAGTTGGCATGATTTTCTCCGAATCATGATACTAAGTAGTGGTTTTTGCAGTACATTTAACATAATTTAGACTAAATATAGAGAGAGAAAATGGTATCGCTTGAAACCCCTGTATGTGAATTTGAT
>DAOVJH010000154.1 GCA_030673345.1 Pseudomonadota bacterium | reverse complement strand
TAACACCGGCTTGAAATTTTCAGAACTTTCCTCGCGATGATATTTCACCGGTTTCTGATCGACACGGTTCATGTCACGCTGTGGTGTGCGTGTCTGCTGAAAACGGATATTCGGGTGCGTGATATCAGTTCGTGGAAACCCAGGGATCTCGGTCTTTGCCTGAGTACGGTTTTCAGGAATATTTTCAACGACACCGAAGTCCAGCGCATTACCCAGGCAGGCAGATACACAAGCAGGTTTTAAACCGACTTCGAGGCGGTCGACACACATATTGCATTTGCTTACCTGGCCTTTAACCGGATCAAGCTGCGGTGCGTTATAAGGGCACACCCACGTGCAGTAGCCACAGCCAAAACAGATATCCGGATCTTGCAGCACCGCACCGTACTCAGCAAACTTGGTATAAGCACGCGTCGGGCAACCTTTCAGACACACCGGGTCATCACAGTGGTTACAGGCCATGGAAATATTAATACGCTGATAAGCGGGATAGGTACCACCTTCTACGAATCCAACAGAACGGAATGAGATGTGCGCCGGGTTATCATTCTTTTCACTGCACGCCGCTTCACAAGCATGGCAGGCAATACAGTTATCAGCATTGAAATAAAAGCCGTGCTGTTTGTAACGGTTAGGATTATCACCGATTGCGTCATCATCATTAATATTTAATGACTGGTTTCGGCGACCATCTTCTTTCTTCACTGTTTCGATGGTATCACCGTAAACATTAAGCGTCTGACAACCCGCATCTTTTAATAATGCGTAAGCAGGTTCGTTTTCTCTTCTTTTAAACACAACAGTAATCAACCATATTAGAATGCGCGCATTTCCATGCTAAGTTTTGCCGCCGCTTGCTGGTCATCCAGTTTTTCGATACGGACAGCTGATTGTTTATAAGCAGGCTGACGGGAATGCGGGTCGAGCAGACCCAGCGTTAGACGATTCGCGCAGTCATGGAAATGAAACGGCAGGAATATCATATTTTTCGGCACACGCTGAGTCGGTGTCGCCATCACCACCGCATCGGAACGGCGAGAGACCAGGCGCACATATTCGCCACGTTGGATCCCTAACTCGGCTGCGAGATCAGGATTAATTTCGATGAACGGTATCGGACTATATTTATTGTTGTTGCCGATCTTTCCGGTTTTAGTGCGGCCGTGCCAGTGCTCGACCAGGCGACCGGTGTTAAGCCAGATCGGAAATTTCTCATCAGGCACTTCATTGTTATCGATAAATGGAAGCGGGATAAGTTTGGCTTTACCATCGGCATAACGAAAAGTAGTCGCCTCAGTGTAAAGTCTTTTGCCACCTTGTGGCGGTGTTTCATTATCACCAAGCTGCTTATCAGTGTAAGGCCATTGCACGCCGCGATTCTTTTCGATCAGGTCATGACTCATGCCGGAGATATCCGACAAGCGGCCCTTTGAAATACTCGCCATCTCAAGAAAAATGTCAGCCGCTTTTTCAGGGAATGACACTTTTCCGCCTTTGTTAAAACGTTTTGCCATCTCATTAAACACCCAGAGGTCCGGCCTGGCTTCGCCCGGCGGTTTAACGATGGGTTTAACTATATTAATTCGGCGTTCGGTATTGGTCATAACGCCTTCTTTTTCAGCCCAGGTTCCTGCGGGCAGATACACATGTGCATACTGCGCACTTTCGGTATCTTCATAACAGTCCTGCACCACGCAGAACTCGAGCTTTTGCATGGCACGGCGAACACGTTCTGAATTCGGTAACGAGCTTAACGGATTAGTCGCGATCAACCACAGACCCTTGATCTCACCTGCTTCGATCGCATGGTATATATCGGTCTGAAACATACCGCGTTTCTTCGGCAGAAATTCCTCGTCGATATTCCAGAACTCGGCAATATCTTTTCGGTCCTGTTCGTTTTCCAGCGCACGGTAGTTAGGCAGACCAGAACAGGAAGACCATTCTCTCGTACCCATCGCATTACACTGCCCTGTTATAGAGAGTGATGTGCCACCGGGTTTGCCGATGTTGCCGGTGATCAAAGAAAGGTTGTTGATGCCGACGACACCATCGGAACCATGCGTTGACTGGTTGATGCCCATGGTCCAGATAGACATGGCAGCGCCTGCATTTGCATATAAGCGTGCCACACTGCGGATGGTGTCTTCATCGATACCGCATATCTTTGCAGCAGTCGTCGGATCATATTTAGCCACTTCTTCGCGCAGCGCCTCTACATCATTGGTATTGGCTTCGATGTACTCAGCATCTTCAAGATGCTCATCGAAGATAACGTACATCAATGCATTCTGCAGTACCACGTCGGTACCGGGTGTGATGGGTAGATGAATGTCTGCAAACTGCGCCAGCATGGTGACACGCGGATCAACAACGATCAGCGGGAATCTGCGTTTTTCCTGCGCCTCTTTCATGCGCCAGTAAATAATGGGATGCTGCTCAGGAAGGTTAGAGCCCCAGGCGATTAGACAGTCGGTATGCTCAAAATCTTCATAACAGCCGGGCGGGCCATCAGAACCGAATGAACGTTTATACCCCGATACAGCAGAAGCCATGCACAGGGTGGTATTGCCATCATAGTTATTAGTGCCGATCAGGCCGCGAGTCAGTTTTCCGAGCGTATAGAACTCTTCGGTCAGCATCTGCCCCGTGGAAATGATTGCGAATGAATCACGGCCATACTTTTTCTGGATACGGCGAATTTCATCATGCGTGACATCCAGCGCAGAATCCCAATCAGTATCCTGCCATTCCTCATGCCATTGATCACGTTTCTTCGGTACTGTGCCGCGGCCAGCCGAATCAAATAACTCGTGCTCGTAAATGCCTTTCAGACATAGCTTGCCACGGTTAACATCCGCGTCGGCGACACCCCGTGATGAAACAGGTTTACCTTCCTCGTTCAACCCAACTTCGATAGAACAACCCGTCGAACAATAGCCGCAGGTGGCGTACTTCCATTCGACCACGCCTTTGTCGGCGATCTTAATCGGATTTTTGTGTGTGCGTCCAAATAACATAGTTTTTTTCTCACCGCAGAGACCTGACCTGTCATCTCTCACATTCGTTCGAGATGACAAATTTTTAAAGTTGGTTTTTTAGTCTCTGCGGTTAATATTTTTTTATATCTAAAATTTAGTCGCCAATGTGCTCTGGTAGATAGCCTTATGTACATCACCCATACTCACCATACCAACCAGTTTGTCACCGATAGCAACCGGAATACGGCGGAATTTTCTGCCGACCATCATCGAAGCCGCCTGCAGGATATGCATATCAGGTTTCACAGAAATCACCACAGGTGTCATCACATCTTTGACCGAAATGCTGACTACGTCACTGTACTGATTCATCTGCGCGTCATAATCAACCGTTGACATTCCACTCATCAGATCTTCCAGCTTAGGAAACATTTTCCCCAGGATATCGCTCTCTGATACGGTGCCGACCAGCTTGCCGTCATCAACTACAGGTATGCCGCTGTATCGATATATACACATCAGTGAAACCACTTCACCCAGCTTTTTATCTGATGAAACCGTGCGTACATTCGTCGTCATAATATCTTCTACGTTCATACCTATATCCTCGTTGTTTTTAAATGATTATTAAGCGGCCAGACTTCTGGCGACCTCGTTACGCAGCTTGCGCCATTTTGAAATCAATAAAAACCAACCCATTCTCAACTTTTACCGGAAACACATTAGTGCAGCCTTCATCAGGCCCTAATGCTTCACCACTGGCCAAATCAATCTTCCAGTTGTGCAACGGACATGTCACTGAGGTTCCATGAACGATGCCCTGTGACAGAGGTCCCTGCTTATGCGGACATTCATCTTTCATGGCAAATACTTCATCGCTCGCTGTTCTGAAAACAGCAATATTCATGGTATCGGTTTTAATCACACGCGAACCCAGTTGTGGAATATCTTCAAGCGCTACTACTTCTGACCAGTTACTCATAATCTATCTCCAAATTTTTTAAGTTTCTTCTCCCGTTGGAAGAAGGAAACAAATGCTAACCAGCAATCTTTAATTGCGTAAATTCATGTGAAGCCTGGCCATCTGCACGCGCTTTCCACGGATCAACCTGTGCAAATTTCTGGCTTAGTTTAAAACGTTCAGCTAAGGCTATACGCTCTTTTTCATCATCAAGAATACATTCCTTGATGTAGGTCAATCCAACACGCTCGACCCATGGCGCTGTACGTTCCAGGTAGTGCGCTTCTTCACGATATTTCTGTGTAAAGGCCGCACAGTACTCCAGCACTTCCTCCTCAGTTTCAACCTTGCACAACAGATCGGTTACACGAACTTTGATACCACCGTTACCGCCGATATGTAATTCGTAACCCGAATCCACACAGACCACACCAAAATCTTTAATGGTTGCTTCAGCACAGTTACGCGGACAGCCTGATACGGCGAGTTTAAATTTATGCTGCATATATGAGCCCCAGGTCAACTCCTCGAGTTTCACACCCAGGCCAGTCGAGTTCTGCGTACCGAAACGGCACCAGGTATTACCAGCACAGGTCTTAACCGTACGCATGGCTTTACCGTATGCATGACCCGAAACAAAACCAGCATCCGTTAGATCTTTCCACATCGCAGGCAGGTCTTCTTTTTTGATACCGAACAGATCGATACGCTGACCACCGGTTACTTTCATCTCCGGCACATCAAATTTGTCACAGACATCAGCGATAGCACGTAACTCATTCGGTTTAACAAGGCCGCCAAACATACGTGGCACAACAGAGTAGGTTCCGTCTTTTTGAATGTTGCCGTGAGCACGTTCGTTGATAAAACGTGATTGCGCATCATCCTGATATTCTTCTGGCCAGCGCGCCAT
>DAOVJH010000447.1 GCA_030673345.1 Pseudomonadota bacterium | reverse complement strand
GGTACCGCGTTTAGAATCTTCCGGCTTTCGTCACGAATAATTCGGGGGATATCAGGGTTTTTACCACGTTTTATCAGTGGCAGAAGAATCGAGTTAATTTTTATCTCAGCAGGCAGGCGTTTTACAAAATCGTTACTCGCAGCATCTACCCAGTCCGGCATCTTGTTTCCAATAGCGATTAGATTTATTTTCACGATACCAGCTTAAACTCTAGCTCGGATACTTCACAGGAATGCAGAATTTTGGGGGAATCTCAGTGAGTCAGTTTGGCTGATTGGTCGAAAAGCATAGCCATAGCTATGGTTACAGACGAATCTGTCAAAATGGCCGCTGAGATTTTCCCAAAAACTGCATAGCGTCGTTAGAGGCATAACGCACTTCTCCAATATACAACACTTCTTCATTATACTCATATGCTCAAGCCACATAAATTAGCGTTCCTGTGAAATATCCGGGCTAACTAACGTCCTGTTCCCTGCGCTTTTCTATTTCATCAACAGACCACAGGCTCTCCAGGTCATAAAACTCGCGAACCTGGCGCTGCATGACATGCACGATGACGTCTCCCAGATCGACCAGTACCCATTCGCCCTCGGCTTCACCCTCGATGCCCAGCGGCGTTTTATTCGCCTGCTTTGCCGCGACCACGACACTGTTGGCGATTGACTTAACATGACGGCTTGATGAACCCGTGGCAACAAAAACCCAGTCGGTAACGGTTGTTTTGCCTTGCACATCAAGCACGGTGATATCTTCGGCTTTCAGGTCTTCGAGAGCACCCATCGCCAGCTGTTTAAGTTCATCGATTGTCATTTAAAAAAAACCTCGTAATTTCTCGTATGCCTGCTGCGGCATCCACTGGCTGATCTCATCACCATCCTGCAGCATATTTCTGATCCGGGTAGATGAAATATCCAGCTGTGGCACTGATTGTAACAGGATTTTACCCATCTCTTGCGGCGATTCTTGCGCCATGAAAGCATTTACATCCGTTGTCATTCGCTGTGCTAAAAACAGGTAGTCATTACTGTCCATATGGCCCTTGATTTCACTCCGGTCAAATCCCGGCCGGGTTGTCACCACCAGGTGGCATAATTCGAAAATAGAGCGCCATTTAAACCACGATGTAATACCAAAAAATGCATCCATCCCGATGATCAAATACAAGTCTTCATCGGGAAAATCATCTTTTAAAGACCTTAGCGTATCGACCATATATGACGGACCTTCACGCTCCAGTTCACGCTGGTCAATGATAGTGTTCGGATAGTCTTCTAGTGCGCATTCCAGCAAAGACAGTCGCTGCTCCACACTCAACCAGGGCTTTTCCCGGTGCGGCGGAATACGATTTGGAATAAAACGCAACTGGGTGAGATTTAATGCCTGTTTTACACTGATCGCTGGTTTGATGTGCCCGTAATGCACCGGATCGAATGTACCACCGAAGATACCGATCATGATCGGTATCTTAATGAAAAGTGAAAAGCAATAAACACAGAGACGGACTTACCTAAAAACTGTTTAGCCATTTTTCACTTTTTATTTTTCATTTACGGACCTGCCCATCACCCAGCACGATGTACTTCAGACTGGTCAGTCCCTCCAGGCCCACTGGTCCTCTTGCATGCAGCTTGTCCGTACTGATACCGATCTCAGCACCCAGACCGTATTCAAAACCGTCTGCAAACCGTGTGGAGGCATTCACCATCACCGAACTTGAATCGACTTCACGCAGAAACTGGCGTGATTTGGTGTAATTTTCGGTAATGATGGATTCGGTATGCTGTGAACTGTATTGATTGATATGGCTGATCGCAGCATCAATATTATCAACAAGT
>DAOVJH010000285.1 GCA_030673345.1 Pseudomonadota bacterium | reverse complement strand
GGCACGGTCACCATCAACGGCAACAAGATTCCTGAAGGCCATAATGTCTGGCTGGCAGGTAAAAAGGTACCGGTTAATGATAAAGGTGAGTTCGTCAGCGAAGAACTGTTCCCGCGCGGCATGCATACCATCGAGGTGGCAGTGCTGGATGAAGAAGGAAACGGTGAACTGTTCCTGCGCGATATGGCGTTCGAGAAGAATGACTGGTTCTATGTTGCATTAGGTGATATTACCGCAGCAAAAGACCGCACCACCGGACCGGCGCGGCTGGTGACTCAGGATGAAGACCAGTTTAACAACGACATCAACATCAATGGCCGTTTTGCTTATTACACCGAAGGCACCTTCGGTGATGAATGGATGCTGACCAGTAGTGCCGATACCCAGGAAGGGCCGATCGATGAGATCTTCAGTAACTTCCTGGAAAAAAATCCACGTGCGCTGTTGCGACGTCTGGATCCCGATCTGTTCTATCCGACCTTTGCTGATGACTCGACCCTGGAAGAACGCGCACCGACCTCCGGCAAGTTTTACGTGCGCCTGCAGAAACATAATAACTACGGCATATTAGGTAACTTCACCATCGGTTACCTTGATACCACGCTGGCGCAGATCGATCGCGGCCTCTATGGCGTGACCGGGCACTACGAGAGTGAAGACTATACTACTTTTGGTGAAGAGAAATTCCTGATCGAAGGTTTTGCCGCCGAGCCGGGTACGGTTGCCGGGCGCGATGAGTTCAGAGGCACCGGCGGTTCGCTGTACTTCCTGCGCAACCAGGATGTGCTGATCGGTTCAGACCGGGTACGCATCGAGGTACGAGACAAAGACTCCGGTGTGGTTATCGGTGTTAAAAACCTGGTGCCGGTCATCGACTATGACCTCGATTACCTGCAGGGCCGGATCCTACTGAACCAGCCATTGGCCTCTATCGCCAGTGACGGTCTGCTGGTATCGGATACGGCCTTAAGCGGCAACCCTGTCTACCTGGTCTCACGTTATGAATACTCACCGGGTTTTGATGAGATAGATACACTGGCCACCGGTGGCCGGGCGCATTACTGGTTCGATGATAAGGTCAAAGTCGGCGTGACCTTAAGTGGCCAGGAACAGGCCGGTGAAGACAGCAAGTTAAACGGTATCGACCTGACCCTGCGCAAGAGTACGGGCACCTGGCTGCGTATGGAAGTAGCCAGCAGTGAAGGTGCCGGCAACGGTGCATTGAATTCTAACGATGGCGGTTTTAGTTTTGATCCACTGAACAACGGCAATGATCCGACGGCCGAGAGTACAGCTTTCCGTCTTGAAGGTAGTGCACTGATCGATGAGCTAATCATCGGTGGTAAAGGTACAGCGACCTTCTATGCCCAGCAGAGTGAAGCGGGTTTCTCAGCGCCGGGTCAATTGACCGCGACTGACCTGACCCTGTTCGGCGGTCGTTATAACACCGCTTTAACTAAACGTATTGATCTCGATGTAAAAGCAGATTCGCGTGAACAGGAGCTTGGCATCAAGACTGAGTCACTGGATGTGTCTTCGTCATACCAGTTAACCGATCGCTGGCGTCTCAGCGGTGGCGGCCGTGTCGATACCCGCAGCGATCAGTCGCTAAACGTCGCGGCAACCCAGACACAGGGTGACCGTTTAGACCTGGCGGCCGAAGCGCATTACGACTCAAAGGCCAGCTGGACCGCTTACGGTTTTGCGCAGGGCACAGCAGTGACCAGCGGTAACCGCGATGAGAACAACCGACTTGGTGGCGGTGGTAGCATCCGTGCGACTAACCGTCTTACTCTCGATGGCGAACTGTCAGCGGGCAACCAGGGTACTGGCGCCAAAGCTGGTGTGGATTACCTGGTGTCAGACCGTACCAATGTATACAGCGCCTATACATTAGAGAATGCCCGTTCTGATAATGGCGTCAGTGCGCGGCGTGGCAACTGGAACAACGGTATCCGTTCACGTTATACCGATACCACCAGTGTCTATGCCGAAGAGCGTTACACTCATGGTGATGTGCCGACCGGTTTAACGCATGCATTTGGTGTTGACTACACACCAGACGAGCGCTGGAACCTTGGCGGCAGCGTCGAGATGGGTGAGCTCAAAGATAAACAGACCTCTGCTGTTACCGAACGCCAGGCTATCGGCTTAAATGCCGGTTACAACTTTGGTGCGGTGACCTATGCAGCGGCGCTCGAATACAGGATTGATAATAACGAGAGTCCGACCACGGCGACCTCGGAGCGTACTACCTGGCTGATGAAAAACAATCTGAACCTGCAGGTGAACCCGGACTGGCGCTTCCTCGCTAAAGCTAACTTCTCTGAGAGCACCAGTACACTGGGTGATCTGTTCAGCGGTAACTTCACCGAACTGGTAGCCGGTTTTGGCTACCGCCCGATTGATAATGACCGCTTGAATACGCTGATGAAATACACCTATTTTTATAACGTACCTTTCGGTGACCTGTCAGCAACCGATCCGGTAACCGGCCAGGTGGTGGGTGTCAGCAACCCGATCGATTTCATCCAGGTGAGTCATATCATGTCGTTCGATGCTATCTATGACCTGACGCAGCGCTGGAGCATCGGTGGTAAATATGCTTACCGCTTAGGGCAGGTAGCGCAGGATCGTTTAAACCCCGAATTCTTTGACAGTCGTGCCAGCCTCTATGTGCTGCGTGCGGACTGGCACTTCACCCATCGTTGGGATGCGTTGCTAGAACAACGCTTGCTTGATCTGCCTGATGCGCAGGACCAGCGGTCTGGCGCACTGTTCGCTCTGTATCGTCATATCGGTGAAAATATAAAAGTGGGCGTCGGTTATAACTTTACTGATTTCTCAGATGATCTGACAAATCTGAATTATAATAGCCAGGGCGTGTTCGTTAACTTCATTGGTAAGCTCTAGAGTTAATGAGAAACATAGGATCAGTATTGAGAATCATCGCAAAAACAAAAATGATGGCAATCCGTTCTATGATTGCAATGACTTTTAGTTTTGGGCTTAGCGGCTGCATGGATATGCCCAGTGTGCCTGAACAGGAGTCCATTCTAAATCTCGATTGCGGATTAAAAGAGATACAGATACTCGATGAGTCAATAGAACTCAATGATGAATATAACTGGACAGCTGTGTGCAAAGGAAAAACGTATGATTGCACTTATCATGAAACAGCGGGCTCAGCGTGTTATGAGCTAAACGATTAAAACTATCTGTCTGCCAGTTGATTATCTAAGAACTGCAACCTTTCGATCGTACCAACATCTGTCCATGC
>DAOVJH010000352.1 GCA_030673345.1 Pseudomonadota bacterium | reverse complement strand
TTATCTTTCTTGCGCAGATGCAGAACTTTCAGGTCGATGTGGACGGCACTATGCAGTGGATGAGCGGGCAGCCGTTAATGATCTTTGGCGGCCTGATCTTGCTGACCATGGCTATCATCAGGTACCTGCCTAAATTGACTAGGGCTATACCATCTTCACTGGCGGCCATCGTTGTTGTTTCATTACTGGTAATCCTGTTAGACATCAATACCAATACAGTAGGCGATCTTGCTTCCATCAAAGGCGGGTTGCCGCAATTTCATATCCCCGATGTGGCGTTCAATTTAGATACGCTGAAGATCATTCTGCCTTACTCGATCATACTGGCAGCAATCGGTTTGATCGAATCGTTGCTAACACTGACCTTGATCGACGAAGTAACCAATACCCGTGGCCGCGGTAACCGCGAATGTATCGGCCAGGGTATCGCCAATACGGCAACCGGTATGTTCGGCGGTATGGGCGGTTGTGCCATGATCGGACAGAGTATGATCAATGTTAACTCTGGTGGACATAAACGTTTGTCAGGGGTTTCAGCGGCACTGTTCTTGCTGGCGTTTATCCTGTTTGCATCCAGCCTGATCGAGCAGATTCCGATGGCCGCATTAGTCGGTGTCATGTTTATCGTGGTATTGGGCACATTCGAATGGTCGAGTATCCGTATCTTTAACAAGATACCTCGTCATGACGCATTTGTATTGGTGCTGGTATCGGGTGTAACGGTTGCCACTGACCTTGCTATTGCGGTCGTGGTCGGTGTTATCGTTTCTGCATTAGTGTTCGCCTGGGAGCATGCAAAACACATCAATGTGAAAAGTTATATCGATGATAGTGGCTCAAAAGTTTATGAATTAAATGGACCGCTGTTTTTTGGTTCGGTCAAAAATTTCCGCGAACTATTTTCTCCGTTAGATGACCCTGAAGATGTGATCATCGAATTCCAGAATTCCAGGGTTGCTGACCATTCAGCGATCGAAGCGATCGATTCTTTAGCCGAGCAATATATAAGAGCCGGTAAGCAATTGCATCTGCGACACTTATCTGAAGAATGCAAGCAGCTGCTGGATAAAGCGGGCAGTTTAGTTGAAGTAAACAGGCTGGAAGATCCAAGTTACCATGTGGCGGATGATAAGCTGGCATAACAGCTTGAGTTATTCTTCATCCAGTTCTGTAATATAAAAAAGACCGGCCATTGGCCGGTCTTTTTTATATTCGATGGTACTGAAAATGCAGAAAGTTACAATTTGCAGCCTGATTGCTGATCTTTGATACCGATTGCATAAAGTACTTTAGTCGCCGGGCAGAATCCGGTGAATCCCATCTGGAACAGGTTGGCACCGACAAAGAAGGTGAGCCAGAGCCAGCTCATTTCCATCAGGTTTACTTGTCCCATCATATGAGCCGCAGTAAGACTTCCCATAATTACAATGCCGGCAAATACGCCGACAACGCTAAAAAGTTTCATTTTATTTCTCTATGTTGATTAGTAAGGCAGTTTGAACTGTTCGCGTATTATCACATGTATTAGTTTTTTCTTATGTAACTTGTGTCACATAAGGTTAAAAATAGCATCTTATTCAGGTGCTTACACTACAATGACCTGTGTCCTGGTCGTGCCCAGAACCTCGCCTGTTACCCAGTGAATAATAAATGAGGTTTGATGGTGCCTTTATAAGGGGAGATTGAGAAACTATTTTTAATGAAAAAATATTAAAGCAGGTTCTTATGTTGAGCCTGGCATCTGTTTGTTTTCACCGATGAGGATTTTTCCGCGTTTCAGTACGATGCATTTTTGTTGTTCAAGTTTTTTGAGTAATCGGCTGACCACTTCACGGGTAGTGCCGAGTTCCTGTGATAATTCCTGATGGGTTATATCGAGTGTGTCTGAATCAGCACGTTCAAAAAGCCGCCCGAGCAGGCAGGCGAGGCGCATATCCAGCGGTTCGAATGCAGTATCATAAAATGATTGCACCATGGTGCAGACAGTATCGACCAGGCTGGATAAAATTAATATGCGAAAGGTGTCGGATGCTTTCATCGCACGATGAAAATCTTCCACACTTAATAAGATCACGCGGATATCAGATTCTGATTTTGCATTGGCCCGAAAAGGACGGTCATGGATGAGGCTGTTCAAACTCATCAGGCAGACATCACCGGGTGTGATACGGTACAAGGTCATCTCGCGACCGTTGTCATCATCCTGATAGACGCGTACCTCACCATCGAGTAACAGCATGAAGCTGGTACAGTCTGAACCGGCTGTTGCCAGTGATGCTGCTGCGGGTACCTCCATTATCTGCGCTCTATCGAGAATATTTTTCCAGTCAGTCGATTGTTCTTCAGCCAGTTTTGGATAGAGTTCATATAGCCGTTGTATAGACGATGAACGTGAGTCAGAGGCTAAAAGAGGATTTGGCGTCATGGATAAGAGGGTATCAGTTTATTGGTGTGATGACACAGATAGATAAAATATTCCTTTTTTTTAATATTTTATCTGGACTCAATCTACGCGAAGGCGTCAGCTGTTTGTTTTTGAGAAGGTGATTCTGACTACAAAAAATTTTCATAATACGAAATATCAAATTAAATCATACAAATATGTCTATACTAAACAGAGCGGGTGCATTTACACCGGCTCTTCATTT
>DAOVJH010000138.1 GCA_030673345.1 Pseudomonadota bacterium | reverse complement strand
GTATCATCCTCATAGTCGCGGGCTTCTATCTGTTTTTCGCTGGCGAACACAGAGGTAACATTTTTATAAGCCTTGTTATTAATCATGCTGTAGGCAAGGTCTTCTTCCGGCTTGCCGCCCATCCTCACACGCACGAAGGCGGTATTAGGTAAAACCTGAACAATCAAACCATCCATCTTCGCAGCTTTTTGCATAGCCTTATCGACACGCAGAATAACCTGCTTCACTTTAGGTTTGCAGTTATCGGTTGTGCAGCGGTTAATGTAATCGCCATCGCCCGCCAATTGTCCAAGATATTCCTCTAGATGCTGATACAACTCGAGCTGAGCATTGTCGGTTTGATAACCGGTAACAAATTCTTTGTTTAACCAGACCTGGCCAGCTTCGCCTTCATCATCCTTTTTGCGCTGACGGATACCCTGGTACCACTCATCACGAATCGCATGGCGCTGGTCTACTGGCAGGTAGGCCAGAAAAAAGTCCTCGCCTTCAGATCGCAGAAAATCCATGTATAAACGAGTATTTAGTTGGTGACCGAGATTACCGTAGACATCGTAACCGGCAACCAGCAGGTAGTGGATCCTCTCCAGTACCGAGTAATCTATAACCCAGGCAGTCTCCGGATAATCACCGATAAATCCGAAGTTAACTGAAGCACTATCCATATGCCGGAATATAGTTAGTGCCGCATTAGGGTTTTCACCGTTACCTTTCCAGATAAAACGCATTGCATCTTTAATATCTAAGGGATCAAATCCTGTAATTACTTCATCTCTACTACGTGTATATTTTCGCATCAGTTCCCGGTAATGCTTCTGGCTACTCAATAGCTTGAAACTATCTTCCAGTTCAGCTGGCGATGCCAGGTAGTCAGCCACCTGATTCAGGAAATCATCATTCAGAGACTGAATAGGGGCATCAGGGTCAAAGAAAACAACCCAGAACTGGTCTTCAATTACATTCAATGCGACCTGTCCACGACAGACTGGTCCCTTGATAAAACCTTCGATAAAAAACCGCGCCTCATCCAGCAAAAATTTATAACGTGATTTGACAGGTATCGCCGCAAAGGTTTTGATCGGGTTGGATGCGACTGCTGACTCATATGATGGCAGGTTTGTCACTTCGTATTCAACATCAAAAAACAGTTCCTTGTAACGCTGCATGCGTTTGTTTGATAGCTCATACACCATATGTGTTTTGGCAACGATACTGCCCTGGTGACGCACGATGCGGTAATAAACTTTAGCGGCAGGATCATTATAGGGTCGTCGTGTCGGGATGACTTCGACTGGTTCACCCGGTGGCGTGCTTGATCGCACCATGCGGTAGAATTCACGGTCATCCGTCCCTTCAAAATGCAGGTGCGCCTGGAACAGGTGTTCATACAGGTAGCGGGCGAACAACTTTTCCTTATTACTGTCGCCGTTAAGAAATGTCTCCCATTGCTTTATCTGTTTTGCAGCAACTTTTGATGGGGCTTCATCTCCCGGCATGGGTGCACCCTGTGCCAGCCAGTGCACCAGTGTGGCGTGTTCATCTCTACTCAGGTTTGGCATGGCGAACGGCATGCCGCCCTTTGGATGTTTAGCGGCATAGTCATCAAACTCATCCAGCGTCGGACATGTCTGCTCGCGGTCAAGGCTAACATCAAAATCATCACTCAGCATCCCGGTTCGCGCCTGTGGATACAGTTGTTTTTGTCGTAGCATGCGATACATAACAGAGTCTTCGAGGTTTCTAACCTTATTGACTTCACCTTCATTCAACACTGTTTCAAATCCCTTCTGCCGCCATTCTTCGGTTGTCATCGCATCGATAAACAAACGCGTTGGCGCATCAGCCGTTAAACGTGAAGCATTGTAGACTTTCTTTTTATTAGCACCACGATGAATGCCTTCAGGGGAAGATAGCTTAAGCTGACAGGGTGCGTCGTAACATCCATGACAGACAACACAGCGACTTTCGAGTACTGGCCGCACTTTTTCATTATAAGAAATAATTTCTTTAGGCAATGTGTACAGCAGATCATATTCGACTATTGCCTGCTCCGCGGTAACTGATTTTTCTGATGATGAGCAGGCGGTCAGAAAAAGCATGACCAGGACAAAACCAGTTAATGCTGTGATTTTTTTTATTGCAGATGCAACTGATATATACATTCGATTCTTTCTCCTGTTTGAGCACAGACCGCATTCCAGCGTTATTCTACATCAGGTACTCTATGCCAAGTCCGCGTATGGTCTTGAACAATGTGCGCTGCTTTCGTGCCGGCCTCGATTTTTTGCTATCCCCATCCATAAGTTCACGGCGCATTTTCAGCCATTCTGGTGTACCCCAGCGATAGGATGTTGCTTTTAGCTCATTAAAGACATCAACAAACTCCTGGCGCACGCCATCACTTTGATAGAAAAAACCCATCTCGTTGTTATAAAGCTGTGAACGATAATCGAAGTTACTGGTGCCAATAAAGCCAAGCTTTTCTCCGACAATAAATTTTGCATGTAACTTGCCATAAACCACATCACCGCCCAGATATACCGAATCCAGGCCACCCGTCTGATAGATGAATATTTGTGGGTGGTTAATCATCCTTTTCCATTCATCACTTTCTACGACGTCTGGATTTAACTCAGAGTCTTCGAGGCTCGAAACCCATGTTTTTTGCAACTCTGGCGTCAATAATATTCGCGGTGCCATATCCATATCAATAATAGCCTGGGTAAAGAAGTTGTCGCTGGTCATTACGGAGTTGGTAATTATCTCAACTCTGATATCAGGTTTGTCACGCAAGTAATCACGCAGTTTCTTTGCCCCGTCGTAAACAACTTCACCATCATCGTCATAATATTTACCAATAAATAAATACGGTGAGACAATGCGTACGGTGCCACTTTTTATTCCTCGTTTGTACGATTCTTCTAAAAGTTTGGAAATTAAATACATGATGGAGTTTGGATTACGCTCTACGTTTTCTTGCGCATTTGTGGTCACATCTATATTGGTAAGATTACTTAACTGGTGCGCCAGACGTACTTTTGAGTCATGAAAACCCTCGCGCATAAAACGTGGCATAGCATCCATATGTTTTTTTATATCTGGCAAACTTTTTAAAAACGCCAAACTTTCCTGACTTTTCTTACGTTCATTGATATAGACATCTTCGTACTTGCCTTCAGAAAACTCGTCATCAGCCTCATACGGCCAAATACGACGATTACCATGAAATGCAAACAATATGGAATAATATATTTCAGTGACACTCCCGACGGTATATTCTTCGTCAGCACTGCGTTCTCCTGGCCTGATTATTATTTCCAAATCACGGAATGCAGTGGAATCTTTTGAGCCATCTTCATTGATACCGTAATAATCCAGTGAAATATTACGACCGCCGGTCATTACCACTGCCTTATCCGGGAAAGAACCATCAACGATTAGCAGCTTGTCATGTGAGCGTCGATTAAACTGAAACTTAGTGAAAGCATTGAAGATAACGACCTGGGCACGCGCTTTCTTCGTTGTCACCTGGCCACTTGCATTACGTATAAAACCGGCTTCATCTGCACAGGTCTCAAGCGCCCTTAACTCTGAATGCAGCGGACGCATAGAACCGAGTGAGTCCACCATGATCCGTACATCAACACCACGTTTTACTGCATTACACATCGCGCCAAGTACTGCATATCCAGCATGGTCGAGCGCAAAGATAAAATAAGTTGCATCCACTGTATGCTGCGCGTTTTCGATGAGCCATAACTTTGCAGCAAGCGAACTCACGGCCTTATCATATGCCGGTCCAATTGTCTTTGCACGAGCATGGTTAATCGGTATATGTGCTACCGCACCAAGTTCTACCGGGTCAATAGTAAGCTTAGATGCTGGTAACCATGTACGTAACTCATAGAGATCGTTGATTGCCTCATCTTCAACGGCATCTGCCGGCGGACAATCCTGCATCTGCAATGTGCCTGGCGGGCATTGTTGCTGGGGAATGCCGGCACAGCCATAAAGTGTTGCCGCCAATGCGACGACTTGAAATAATTTCCAATACTTCATAGCATTATCCTAGCAACATGATTCAACTTGTCACCATCGTATAGATTAACGTCATCGTTGTGCAAAGCGGCGCCTGCATGCAACAAAGTTGAACCAAGACCAAACAACAGGAATACCGTAATTAAGTAAAGACAATATTTTAGTTTCTGCATAATTTTCAAACTACTATTGGTGCTTTTATTAAGCTAAAACTTTATTCCCAGGCCAGCAAAGGCGCCACTTGCCGCCATGTCCCACTTGAAATCATCCTTCTGGTAGTCCTGATAGAAATATCGGTAACCAAACTTTACACTCAGCGTATGACTAAATTGCCAGTTCACACCTGCCAACAACTGATAACTGAGATCCGAACCTCCGGCAGCAATATCTGCATGGCCCAGGAAATCCCACTTCTTGGCGATTGGGACCAACACCGCTATTGCCACACCTGCATCCCACCAGTCTTCTTCTCGACTTACTGACCGTGATCCATCCGGAAGCAGGTCACTACCTGTTGTTAATGCAAGCTGCATGGTTGTATCAAGACTGGTATAGCGCGCTAAAGCCAGCAGATCAACTTTGGTTTTCTCATTCAGAATTCGATACCCAACAGACAAAGCGTAAACCTGCTGTGTTACATCAACATTTAGCTGCGCGGTATTGCTGTTACCAAGAAGACCTTGCCAGGACGCAGCTTTCTCATCATCTATATTAAAATAAATAATATCGAGTGCGTAAACCCATTCTCCTTTCCGCGCCGTAGAATACAACATAAATGCCTTATCGAGACGTTCCCAGATATCACTGAAACTCATGTCAACGTCTACTGGAACCCCACGCATCTCGACGGTTCCATCCATGCCAGCTGCAAATAAATAAGGGGTGATCTCAAACTGCCATTCATCGTTACTGCTATCGGTATCATCCGCAACCGAGGGGGAAGCGTAAAACATGGCAGCAATCAACGTCAGTATCATTCCGGTTAACAACATTAATGGTTTTTTAAGCATCATCTTTTACTCATTTATTGAATGTTTAAAGACAAGGTTTTTTAGGCAAGT
>DAOVJH010000231.1 GCA_030673345.1 Pseudomonadota bacterium | reverse complement strand
ACCGCGATCGGCCACTCATTTAAAGCCGTCACTTCATCGAGTAGATCACCGTCGATCACCGCTTCGCCTTTCAACTGTTCGACCGTATCAACAACCTGTTGCCTGATCTTCTGTTTTCTTTGTTCAAAGTCAGCAATGACAAAACCTTGTGACAGAAGTTGTTCCTGGTAGTCACTGGCACGTTTTAAAACGATCTCACCCGGCGCATGAAAACGATGGCCAAAAGTTTTTGCAGACGATCTCAAACCCAGAACTTCTGCATCGATAACTGTTTCACCATGCATCAGAACCAGCCAGTGTGCCGGACGTACAAATTCGGCATCATTACTTCCCCAACGCATTCGTTTTGGAATCGGCAGTTTTGACAGTGACTGATTGATGATGTCTTCGATTAGCGCAGACAGCACCTGGCCTTTTTCTGTGGCTTTAAACACCAGCCAGACACCTTTGTCGGTCTCCTGCTGCTGCAACGCATCGACTTCAACACCGCAGGATCTTGCAAACCCCATAACGGCTTTTGTTGGATTGCCATCTGCATCATATGCCGCTTTTAGCGCCGGGCCTTTACGCTCGACTTCTCTATCTGGCTGAGACGCGGCAACATCTCTAATCAATAACGCGAGCCTTCTGGGTGCAGCAAAAGATTCAACCTGGTTGATTTCAAAGCCGGCTTTTTTTAGACCGTCGACAATGCCGGCAGTAAATGCATCAGAAAGTTTCTTCAGCGCTTTTGGCGGCAGCTCTTCAGTGCCAAGCTCTATCAGTAGGTCCTGAGAGTCCGTACTCATGCGGCATCTCCTTTTGCTTCAACACTGTTACCGATAGGAAAGCCCAATGCCTCACGCGAATCATAATAAGCCTGCGCTACTGCTCTCGAAAGTGCACGAACCCGTAGAATAAATCGCTGACGCTCGGTCACCGAGATAGCGTGACGCGCATCCAGCAGGTTAAAAGCGTGCGATGCTTTTAATACCATCTCGTATGCAGGCAATGGCAGACCCAGCTCGATCAACCGCTGGCTCTCAGATTCGCAGTCATCAAACTGTTTAAACAAAATTTCAGTATCTGCATGCTCAAAATTATAGGTCGACATCTCTACTTCATTTTGATGGAACACATCACCATAAGTAACATCACCCTGCGGGCCACGCGTCCAGACCAGATCAAACACACTTTCTTTTTCCTGCAGATACATCGCAAGACGCTCCAGGCCGTATGTGATCTCGCCGGTAACTGGCCGGCACTCGAGCCCGCCTACCTGCTGAAAATAGGTGAACTGCGTCACTTCCATGCCATTCAACCAGACTTCCCAACCCAGACCCCAGGCGCCCAGTGTGGGTGATTCCCAGTTGTCTTCAACAAAACGCACATCGTGCTCCAGCAGATCAAAACCCAGTGCTTCAAGCGAACCGAGATACAGATCCTGAATTTCATCCGGTGACGGTTTTAATACCACCTGAAACTGGTAGTAATGCTGCAGGCGATTAGGGTTTTCCCCATAACGCCCGTCTGTAGGACGGCGGCAAGGCTGTACATAGGCCGCACGCCATGGCTCAGGGCCGATCGCACGTAAAAAAGTTGCCGGGTGAAAAGTGCCCGCACCCACTTCCATATCCAATGGCTGCAGCACTGCGCAGCCCTGTTTTTGCCAGTAATCCTGCACTGCAAAGATCAGTCCCTGGAATGTTGAAACGTCGTAAGCCATGTAAAAAATCTTATCTAAATATAAAGTGCGAAGTATAACCCAAGTAAGGTTTTCCTTGGCGTTTACTGTGAAAAAGGGCTATAACTTAGGGTGACTATGGTTAATTATCATAGTCACCCTAAAAATGCTCAAAAAAGATCATCTATGCCAACAGGGGATGAGAACATGAGTAAACAATTCATTTTAGATTCATCTGAATTATCGCAGTGGCACACGCTGGTACACGAGGCCGAGGCCGATTATGGCTGCCAGCTTGATGAAACCATGCAAAGCTACCTGGTCTTCACACTGATGCGATTTGCCAAAGACCAGCAGCTAAACTCACATGCGCTCGCCCTTGATTACCTAAACTCTCATCATCTACCCAACAGCCTGCGCAGCGAGCAATTACGAAATATCGGAGACCAGTGTTTACTGGTATCCGGCCTGTACCCGCAATCAGCAGAAAAAAGACAGGTTGGCGTGACTTATTATGTCGATCTTGGCCGTTCCGCTTACCATCACATCAGCACGGTGACACAGCAGGGTGTCGCCGAACTGTACCAGCAGCTGGCTGAAAGTTTTATCCTGTTGATGGATTTACTGCAGACCATCCGTCAGTACAGCGCACCGGCCTTACAGCCTATTGCGGCGATGGAGCTGTGGCAGCAGACGGGTAGCCGGGCTGCCTATAGTCAGATTTCTGAAACAGGCACTCCAGTGCGTGGAACCCGGTTAAAAAACACAAACAAACACTAATATTATTCATTGTCATCTCGAGCAGCGGGAGAGATCTTAAGCTACCAGTGTAAAAGATCACTCCCGCTGGTCGAGATGACCGTTATATTCAAACTCGTTCAAGTTCCACTAGATCCTGCTGAATATCGAGCTGCGACAACACACCATAAAGCGCTGCCTGCAGGGCTTCTTCTATCACCGGGTGGTAAAACGGCATTTTCAGCATATCAAATACCGTCATACCATTTTGTATCGACCAGGCAATCAGGTGCGCAAGGTTTTCAGCTTTCACACAGCACATCGATGCACCTAACAACAGGCCATCGGATTTTTGTACATACAGTCTGAGCAGCCCGCGGTTTTTACCCATGATCAGCGCACGCCCAACCGGTGCAAACTGGATCTCACCGATAGCGATATCACTTTCATTTAACTCGGATAACTGTGCGCCGACCGTGGCTATATTGGGGTCACAGAAGGTGATACCTAACGCTACTTTACGCTTGAATTTTTCACTCACCGGGTGGACCGCGTTATAACCGGCCACCCTGCCCTCATGCCCGGCTTCATGTAACAGAGGTCGATCCACATTCACGTCGCCCGCAATATAGACAGGCAGGCCTTCAAGCTGCATGGTTAGCGGATCAAAAACCGGGATGCCGTTCGCGTCCAGTTTTATATCGGTGGCTTCAAGATTGAGATTATCAAGGTTCGGTTTACGGCCAAGGCTGGCCAGCACCTTCTCGACCACCATCTGGTTGTCACCCGCTGTTACCTGTATGCCTTTTTCAACTTTTTCCAGCACTGCCGCATCACCCAGCCACAAAGGGAACTCTCTGCCGATGGTCGCCATTGCCAGATCGTTCACTTTGGTATCATCCAGTTTAGCTATCACACTCAACTGATCGACAGCTGCTATTTTTACACCGAGCCGGTGTAATGACTGGCCGATCTCCAGTCCGATCGAGCCCAGACCGATCACCGCCATCGAAGCAGGCAGGTCTTCCAGCTCAAAAAACTCATCGGTGGTAATGACATCATCGGCAAAATCCTGCCAGGCTGCAGGCACTATGGGCGTCGAACCGGTCGCGATAATGATGCTTTTTGCCTTTATCTGTTCACCGTTAACTTCGACTGTATCGTTGCTTACAAATTTTGCATAGCCATCGATCAGGTGGCTCTCATCCAGATTATCGGTTACACCAAGTGTCTTATCGACAAAGACATCACGCAGGTCCTGTACATGCTCCATACTGGCTGGCAAGTCGACCGATAACGCTTCTGCGCCATCGATACCTTCACGTTCAAAAATACTTTT
>DAOVJH010000380.1 GCA_030673345.1 Pseudomonadota bacterium | reverse complement strand
GGCCCGGTGACCATGGCAGCTACTTTGTTTTGTATGCACAGGTCATGTGCCAGGTCGAGCATCTCTAAAACATAAGCGCTGTTATCCGGGTCGAGTATTCCAGTCTGGCATGGGCTGTTCAATGACAGTGGGATGATGTTCAGTTTTTCTGCGTGAAAATTTTTGGTTAGATCATCGGTGTTATCATGAATCTGTAACGGTATCTCGGTGTTTAACTGGCGGGCACGTTGTGAGATTAATTCAGGGTCTGCAATAACGTACAGTTCTACATTGCAGGATATGGACGAACTTGATCCCGCCAGGCCGAGGCAGATGTCAGGGCCGATGCCTGCTGGCTCGCCTGATGTTATGACGATTCTTTTTTTTGTACCGATGTCTGATGTTGCCATTATGTGCAGCCGATAATACGATTCTTTCTGGCAGTTAGATCAGCTTTCATCATCGATGAATTCGACGTAGGCCTCGTCGCGTATCCGGCGCAACCAGAGGCGGAGTTCTTCGTCAATCTTGCGTTTTTTAATCGCGTTACGCGCCTGATTTTCTTTATTGGTCTTACCCTGGTCGTGCTGGCGGCGTTCTAAAACCTCGATGATATGCCAGCCAAAAGGGGTTTTGAAAGGTTCGGATAGCTGTCCGATTTCAATATTATTGGCTACGTCTTCAAAATTGTCAGTAAATTCGCCCGGCCCAAACCAGCCGAGGTCACCACCTTTGACTTTTGAGGCAGGATCTTCAGAGTGTTTGCTGGCAAGTTCTGTAAAATTATTTTTATCTTCGATCTGTTTCTTTAGTTGCAGTAATGTTTTGCGAGCCTGGTCGTCACTGACCTTGGTGCTGG
The DNA here is from genome assembly GCA_030673345.1 of Pseudomonadota bacterium. Taxonomy (GTDB): domain Bacteria; phylum Pseudomonadota; class Gammaproteobacteria; order SZUA-229; family SZUA-229. The sequence goes on along the minus strand of DAOVJH010000380.1, from coordinate 1,573 downwards.
TGCGGATTAAGATATGACGTGCGTTCGTCTGTTGGACCATGATCTGGTCGTTTGAACTGCTTACTAACTGCAGCAGGTGGAATCCGCTGGCGCTCTTAACGGGTTTTGATGATTCGCCGGGTTTTAGATCCTTAACGGCATCGACGAAGAGCTGTGGCAGTTCGTTTGCTTTACGTTTACCGAGGTCACCACCTTTTAATGCATTGCGGCCACTCGAATATTTGATCGCCATGGCTTCAAACTTTGAGCCATGGGTGATTTTTTTGTAGGCAGTATCAGCTTTCTGTCTTGCAGTATCGATATCTTCAGGTGATGCAGATTCCGGTGTTGCGATTAGTATATGCCGTAGGTGGTAAACGACATTGGATGTGGCCCCTGTTTCATTCTGTTCGATATATTGCTGTATCTCCTGATCAGAAACGTTGATCTTGCTGGCGACCACGCGTTGTTGAAGCTGGTTGACGATGAGCTCATCGCGTGTCTGTTCGCGAAAACGTGGGTAGTTCAGGCCTTGTGCTTCGATGGTCTTTCGAAAGGTGTCGAGATCCATTTTGTTGCTTTTTGCCAGCTGTTCAAGCATGCGGTTTAACATCAGGTCGTCGACTGTGATGCCGAACTGTTTGGCCTGCTGTGTCTGGATGGTATCGCGGATCATTCTTTCCAGTACCTGTTTTTTAAGGGTTTCTGGATCGATGCGTGAAATCTGGTTTTGTTCTAGCTGTTTGCGAAAGTCATCGATGCGGTCTTTCAGCATGTTGTCTGTGATGACATCTTCATTCACCACGACGACGATGTGATCGAGCGGTTTGAGTTCAGCGTAGGCTAAACCTGTAGACATGCTTAGTAATATAGTTAGTAATAAAAAAGGGTTAGATATAATTTTCATAATGTGGATCGAAGTTGCTAATTAGGCGATATTTCTGCTATTTATTGAAACGGGTCGCTGTAACCATATATTGATTGTTCCAGAGTCGATCTGGTTCTGCTGCCAGATAAGCTGCCCAGACCTTTGAAGACGAATTGTACCAGTATTGAGTCGTCATAAGAATCGTTGCTGGTCGTAGAGTTTTGTAAACGGCGCTGCGCCAATAGCTGTATCGACCAGCAGCAGCTGTCATAGGCCAGACCTAAAATGGTGTCGATGCCTTTGTCGTCTTTCAGGGAATAGTTCCAGCGCGCTATGCCGCTGTAATTATTGTTCAATGCATAGACAAATGATGTGTCTGTTTGTTCAATATCAATGGCGTCACTGTTTTTTATCAGGCGTTTTCGGTAGCCGATATTAAACAGGTGTCTGGCATCGGACTTATAGTGCAGAAAATAGTTGTCCTGTGATAACTTGCTTCTTGACGGGTCCCACTGCAGGTCGATGTTGCCTTGCCAGTTTCCCCAGTTAGTATCAAGTTCGGCAATAATATCTGACTGTTTTTCAGTGTTGATGTTGCCGTTGAGCGAGACTTGCCTGTCATCAAAATAAACTATCTGGCCGATGCTGGCGCGTATAAATTCATCACCAGTATCTGGGTTTAATATCCGGCTGGTTAAGGCGAATGTCAGTTGATTGGCGTCACCG
>DAOVJH010000282.1 GCA_030673345.1 Pseudomonadota bacterium | reverse complement strand
TAGGATCAGCCCAAAGGTCGATCTTAGTCATCATGCCGTCACGGCCCATTACGTACCAGAAACGACCAGCGTCTTTAGCCTTCAGAGTGTCATGATGCTCAACGGTTTTCAGTACGTGTACTGCGTAACCAGTAGGGATGTGAGCAACCACTTCCTTTTTATCGCCGTCGATGATAGCGATTGAACCTTTATCACGTTCGATAGCAATGAAGAAGTTTTCCCAGTTACGACCATGCATTGGTTTTGTTGGGTAGTCTTTAGGCTGTACAAAAACCTTGTGACGTTCTTTCATCAATGCCAGTGACATCTCTGCTGGAACAGGTGGTTCCATCTGGATGTATCTAGCTAACAGGTCGATCTCTTTCTTGCTGAAGATGTCGTCGAAGTTATTCATACCACCTTCAGTACCGAGGGTGATAATCTTGGTAAGACGTTTAGTACCTAACTTAAGTGTACCTTTGGTCTTCTTCGCTTTGTTAGGATGCGGTTCCAGGCTTTTACCGGTTGCACCTTTACGCAAAACGCCGTGACAACCAGCACAACGCTGGAAGTACATGCTTTTTGCCTGCTCGAATTCGGCATCGTTTAGCGGCTCGAAAGCCTTCTTTTTAGCAAAGGCTACGCCGGAAGACGCTGCCATGCCTACGCAGACGGCTAGTACAGCTGCCCCGTATTTAGTGGTGTGTTTTAGATTCATTGATTGACTCCTACTCAGTTTAGCAATAGATTTTCACGAATTAATATTGGTTCGTGGGTTGTAATTTCATGCAGGCTCGACAATATTCTCAATTGGGATGATAGGCATTGATATATATCAACTAAATCAGGGGTTTTCCGATGGATTGATATAAATTGATGCACGTCAATGTTTCATTTGGAGCGTGTTAAAACAAGTTGGAATACTATTCGGAATATCGCGCTATAAAACCTGATTATTTTTAAGGTTATACGCTGGAAAATAAGCGAAAAAGTGTGTTTTTTTATTTATGATTGGAGACCGTTTGTGTGTGCAGAAACAGGCTGCTGTTAGCCGCCGGTCATACTCATGAGCCGCACGATCTGTTCAGGTTTGTCTTTAAATTCGTGTTTTTGCGGTTTGAGACCGATGGCGTCGATCAGGACAGATTTGAGCTTATGATCACTGATTCCCTGGCGCAGCAGGGGCCTTAATTCAACCTTATCGTCCTGCCCCAGGCATAGGTATAGCGTGCCATCGGTCGACAGGCGTACCCGGTTACAGGTCTCACAGAAGTGCTGTGAGATGGGTGTGATAAAACCGATCCGTAAATCGGTATCTTTAATCTGGACGTATCTTGCCGGGCCGCCGCCAGGCATGACTCCGGGAATCAGCTCGAAGCTATTGGATAGTTGTTGTTTGACTTTCTGCAGATCAAGGTAGTGGTCTGTTGCTTCTTCACCCGTTGCCCCCATCGGCATGGTTTCGATGAAGCGTAAGGTGAAATCATGCTGCAGGCAAAACTTAACCATGTCTTCAAATTCGTCATCATTGATGCCTTTCATGGCGACCATATTGATCTTGATGGGTGAAAAACCGGCTTTTTTTGCGGCTATCAGGCCATCGAGCACCGGCTGTAGCTCACCACCGGTAATCGCCTTAAACCTTTCTGGCCTTAAACTATCCAGACTGACATTGATTCTTGAGATGCCCGCCTGTTTTAGATCGTCTGCCTGACTGTCGAGCAAGGTGGCATTGGTGCTAAGTGATAAATCATTGAGGCCAGGCAGGGCAGTAAGACGCTGCGACAGTTGTGCGATGTTTTTTCTGACCAGTGGCTCGCCGCCGGTCAACCTGACGCGCGCAACGCCGAGTTCGGTGAAGGCTTTTATGACACGTTCGATCTCATCAAAAGTCAGCCAGTTCTCAGGTTGCTCAAAATCTTTGAAACCTTTAGGCATGCAGTAGAAGCAGCGAAGGTTGCACTTGTCCGTTACCGAGAGGCGTACGTATTCGATACGGCGGCCGAACGGGTCGATGAGTGCAGATTCTGTTTGTGAGATCGTATTATTCATACCGTATCTGATGGTAAACCCCAGTAAAGTGCCAATCAATGGCATTTGTCATGTGGCCAGGCAATTCATATAAGTAAACCCTACCATCTAAGTAAACCCTATCATCTGTGTTGAGCATACAGCTAATGGAGTTCATATATTACCTACTAACCCAGAGGTTAAAACTAACATGGGTTAAGGCCGGAGGGTAAAGTATTGGCTGTTACATTTCGCCTATTGATGAGCCCGGGTCTACATCATGCATATCTGGCAATTCGTGTGCGATACCTTTATGGCAGTCGATACATGTTTTTCCTGCACTGATACCTTCGTCGTGCGCCTTAACCGCACGACGACCCTGTTCGGTAAAGTCCATGAATTCGAAGTTGTGGCAGTTTCTGCATTCACGAGAATCGGTGGCTTCCATCGCACGCCATACATTGCCCGCCAGTTTCAAACGTTTGGCTTCAAATTTTTCACGTGTATTGATTGTGCCGAGTGCTTTATGCAGCAGCTCATTACTGGCCTGTATCTTACGGATTACTTTATGATGCCATTCTTTAGGGTCATAACAGCTGCGGCATTCCACACCTTTATGGGCGATGCAAACATCTTTATCGATGGAGGCTTTGACAGACCAGGGTGACTTCTGAGTATTTTTAAGCAGGGCCTGCGGTTTGCAGACGTCAACACATTCTTCACAAAACAAGCACTCACCGGAAGAAAAATCGACAACCGGAAACTTTGCGCGTGCCTGCTTGATGATATGGGTAGGACATTGTGAGATGCATTCGCCGCAGTTGGTACATATTCTCTGTGAAGACACTTTCATCTATCGCCCACGGTGGACGCAACGGCGTTCCTTTTCCTTTGAAATCACCTCGAAGAAATTGCATTCTGCTGACTTGCGAAGCCATCGATTGTTACCGTATATATAACATTGGAAGCAAAGTGTATATCTAAGCAAATTTAAATATGACCTACATCAAGATATTCGAATATTAGAATGTTGCCAGTAAAGAGGTATATGTAAAATAATGTTTACCTATCTCATAATGGAGGGTAGAGTTATTTAGTTAGTAAGTTCAGGCTCTGATATGTCGATTAGCTCGATCTGAATAGATAGATGTTTTTTTGAAAAGGACTCTGGCTTCTAGGTTCCTTTTTTATGTTTTAATATGATTATTTTTAAAAAGAGATTTCGTTATGAAAAAATGTAACAAAACAATTAATGTATTTACTTTCATCTTCCTGGCTGCAAGTTTTTTATTTGCACCGGTAAACCTTGTTAT
>DAOVJH010000149.1 GCA_030673345.1 Pseudomonadota bacterium | reverse complement strand
GGTTTAGTTTACGGCTGGTTTCTATGGATGCCAGCCACGGCCCAAATGCCTGTTGACGAAACGGTAGACCACTGAGAGCAGTTTCCAGATCAGCTGATAACTGCTGTCTTGTCGGCAATGTTTGCTGGCGCTGTTGCTGGCGCTGTACCGATGGCAGGATCTGTGACGGTGACCAGACGCCGCTTATGATGCCCTGTGTCTGTAGTTCCTGTAACTGCTTGCTGAGCTTTTCACTGGCCTGTAATACCTGTTCTACACTGTCACCTGTCTGCATGAACACGTGTGATACTTCAGGGACGTTCAGCTCATGGCGTAATCGACGGTCACTCTCGCGAGCCGAGGCGGGAACCGGACTGATGGCATCGATCGAGGTCTCCCAGAAGACCGGGCTCTGACTGATTAACAGCACAGGCAGGCATAACATCAGTATCGCAACGACGGTTTTTTGAATGGGGCTTAATGTCAGATCAAAAGTCCACAGCCGGGGTCTGACTCTGTCGGCAGATACCCAGTAAGGCAGCATATAACGTGTCACCGCCAGGGCAACGGTGAGACCGCATGCTGCGAAAACCGCTAGCTGACTCAGGCCGTCGAAGCCGCTGCCTAATAATGCCAGGTAGGCCAGCACAGAGGAAAAGCCACTCAAGAATAATGTGGGCCATATCCTGTTGAGGCTTATCGATGGTGATTCATCTGCTCGCAGGTGACTGAAGAGGTGAAGCGGGTAGTCGAGGCATACGCCCAGCAAGGTTATGCCAAAGGCCAGAATGATGCCATGTACTTCACCGAATATCGTCTGTGTAGCAACCAGTGCGACGGTTACAGCACTTACTAATGGGATGCCTGCCAGCAACAGCAGATACATGCGCCTGTATGCGAAAGCAAAAACGATGATTAATAATATCGTCATGAACACGGACAGCCGGGTGACCATGTGTTGTATGGTGGCACGTGTCTCGACCGCCATGATGCCAGGGCCTGCTATCTCGAGTTGTGCCGTTGCGTTCTGGGCGGATACAGCAAATGCCTGATGGATACTGTTTTCTGCACGCTGCATGACATCCAGATCTAATGAATCACTGCGTACGCTCACCAGTAGCAGTGCGCTGTCCATGTTCGGATTAAACCAGACGCCGTGTTTTGTTACGGGCCCGGTGAGATCAAACAGACCATGTAGATATTTCGTGAAGGCCAGTTGCGGGTCGCTGGTGAGTTTCTTTCCCGTCACGGCGCCGGCACCATAACGCAGCTCTAACAATCGCTGTTCGAAGATTTTTTTTAGTGCCGCTGGCTGCCAGTCCTGCGGCTCGATGAGAAGATAACGGTATGGAGAAAGCGCGTCGAGCGCATTACTATCGAAGGAAGTATTACTGTTGCGAACCTGTCGAAATACGTCATTCTGTTCTGCCAGTGCCTTGCTCAGCCGGGTGCTGATCTCTGCCAGATCTGCATCCTCTGAACCGCTGAGCCGCAACATCAAAGTTGTCGCTGCAGGCCCGTGCTGCATCTCGCTCATCAGCGCCTGCAGTTGTGGATCCTGCTGTGCGGCCGGCATAAATTGCGCTATATCGTTGACCACGCGCAGCTGAGTTGAAAGGTAGATTATCATCAGGCCGATGATGGCAGCCCAGATCAGTAATCGAATGCCTGGTCTCACATCAGCGTTCATGTGATATCTCAGTCAATAACTTATCGCCATTATAAAACTGGATGTTTACCTGCTGTATCCGATTTTCGTTTCCCTGCAAAATGATCAGCTCGATACTATCGGCAACATTCTCATCTCTGGGTGTCAGTAGAAGTTTCCAGCCAGAATCTGATTCGCTATATGTCTGTTCGAAGAAAGCAACAAGGTTTTTTTCATCACCATCGAGTACTGCTTGCAGTGCGTAGATGCCCGCCGCGAGTTCGGGCTGATCTGACAGCTGTATGCTGTTCGTTTTACCTTGATAGATAATAGATAATTTGTCACCTTCGATACGCTGTTCGATCGGTTCAGGGTGGGTGATGCGTTTACTGAGTTGACCAGGCCGCTTATAGGTCAGTTCGCCTTTCGAAACCAGCGGTTCTTCCAGGTACTCTGCAGACCAGGTTTCTATGAAAAGTGCGCGAGAGCCATCTGACGCTGAGAAGCTTGCCAGTCTCTCACTTAAAGTCTCGGCAGAAGCCAGAGGGCAATGCAGAAGCACTATCAGACAGAACCAGACTCTCACTGTTTGTCGCCCCAGTAATCATAAAAGTTAAACCAGTTATAGGGGTAACGCCTGACCATATCTTCGATACTGCTGGCATAAGCCTGTGTTAATTCTTTCACGACGCTTTCACGCTGTTCACCAGGTACTTTCTTGCCGTCGAACAGTAGCTTGTGATGGATCTCGTAATGGTTGCCGCCGGTGTAGATTCCGAAGAATCCTATCACGGGAACCCCCAGCATCTCAGCCAGTTTAAATGGACCGGCAGGGAAGTTGACGTCTTCACCCAGGAAGCTGCATGATATTTTTTTTTCGTCTTTGAGTACACGGTCGCCCAGCATCCCGACCAGTTCACCTTGCTCCAGTGCTTCCTGCATCTCAAACAGTGCTGTCGGTTTTGCTAAATTGATTACTGATGACGCTACATCAGGGTTTAGTTCATCCAGTATGCGGGTGATCATGGCGTTATGATCCTGGTACATCAGTATCCTGAGCGGTAACTGTTTTCGTCGTAGGGCCAGGCATCGCAGTGCTTCGAAGCTGCCGACGTGAGAACCGAGCAGTATTGCGCCTCTGCCGTGTGACATGGCTTCATCGAGATGTTCTTCGTCATAGATGTCTATGCTAAAGCGCTGGAACTGGTCTGTCAGGAAGTACACTCTATCCAGTACCACCGCTGAAAAATGGTGGATGTGACGGATGATCTGCCATGCATTGCCTTTGCAGCCGGGAACACGGCGTAGATACTGGCCAGAGGCATATCGTGCTGAGGGTGAGCCGATAAAGAAATAAAGGGTGATCGGCCATAACAGTAAACGGGCAAAACCACGGGAGAGGTTCAGTGCGATATAGCAGATCAACCTGAGCGTAAAAGGGTTACTGCGCTCTGTCTGTTCTGTCCATTCAGCCATCGTTTCAGGCCTCTTCGGTAACGAGTTGTATCTGACCCGACAGCAGTACTGTGCCGTCAGATTCACAGCTGAACTTATAGAGTGTTTCATGTATAGCCTGGTAGGTGACGTTCACCTCGACATCAGGCAGAACCGGCTGCATAAATTTTACCTGGGGTAAACCGTTCAGGCTTGTTCCTGGCAGCTGGCTGAGCAGTCTGTCTGTGACGTGATCCAGCGTGATAACACCCGGCGCAATCGGGTTCCCCGGAAAGTGTCCGGCCAGGCTCGGGTGTGTGGAAGGGATTACAAAGGATGCCGTCAACATTTCCTGGTCTCGTTCATATGTTGTTTGAGGCAGGCCAGCAGTTCGGTTCTCGGCAGCTTGCCAGTCGCAGTATAGGGCAGGCTTGATACGAGATACAGAGGGCGTGGCAGGAAGACCGGGTCAACTTCTTTGGCAAGTGCTTCACGCAGTTGCTCTGAGGTGACGTCGTGGGCAATGACCAGCGCTGCTAGCCGTTCACGCTGGTTTTCGTCGTGCTCCAGTTTAAAAACGGCTGCATCTTCAACGCCTTGCAGGGATTTTATGTGTGCCGTCAGATCAGCCAGGGAGCCGCGCTTACCGCCTATCTTGACCATGTCAGTTGCCCGGCCAACCAGCCTGAACGTGCTGTCAGGCAATATCGCCAGTTTATCTGGCAGTGAGATCGTCTGCTGTATCGCCGGGACGTGAAGTCGAGCATCTTCATCTTCTATGTTCAGCGTGTAGTCAGGAAGAAGGGTCCAGTCTGGATTCGTCGTCACACGCCGTGTTGCTATGGCACCTATTTCACTGCAGCCGTAGATCTCTTCTGCGCTGGTATCCATCACTGTTTCGACCTGAGAGGCCAGTTCTTCTGATAATGGGGATGTTGCAGATATTACTTTTTCTATGTCCTGCCAGTCTTTTGTCAGGGTGACGCAGGCTTTCAGGTGAGTCGGTGTCGTTACCAGGATACGTGGTGGTGTCATCTCGCTGACCGCGCGCTGGATGTCTAAAGGATAAAATGGCTGGTCATGGTGGATGAATACACCACACACCAGTGGCAGGATGATGCTCATCTCGAAGCCGAACATATGCTGGGGAGGGACGGTGGCGATGATGCTGGTCTGGCTATCTTGATTTAGTTCAAACCGGGCGCATACCTGTTGCGCACCGCTGACCAGTTGCCCCCACGTCTTCTGGTGCGCTACCGGCATGCCGGTGCTGCCAGAGGTATAAAGCTCGGCTACGATCATGGATGATGGTACAGAACTGATGTTCCAGCTTAGATCGTCAGCTGAGCTTGCATTATCAGACAGGCAGATACCACTTATTTCGGTATCATCGATTAGCTTTACGTCGTTGTTGTTCGAGGTCAGCCGTGTCAGTTCACCTTCGCTACGGTTGGCTGGCATTATCGTGATTCTGCCAGCAAGCATACTTGCTGTAAATGTGACCAGGAAGTGGTAACGGTCTTCACACAGGTTGATTATTTTTGCAGATGTTTCGACATTATCAGACAGCGGTTCAAGTTGCGGTTTAAGCTGCGATTCAAGTAGCTTAGTGCGAACCCGGGTAACGTGTTTTTCAAACGTGTGCCGATCAATATTATTGCCTTTATAGAAGGCAATAGCGTTTTCATTGAATGGCAAGTGACTCATCAGTCGTGCCAGTTTCGCTGTAGCATGGTTTTAAACATCTGAAAAAACTGTGCTCGTTTGCCGATGAACAGGTGTCGTACGGACATCTCGATCAGAAATAAAGCGGCAATGATAAAATAGTTGCCGACGTGTACCCACCATGACCATATTTCGAATGGC
>DAOVJH010000273.1 GCA_030673345.1 Pseudomonadota bacterium | reverse complement strand
TTCAACCGCAAACGACACACCGACGACCCTGGCTTTCATGTAATCGAGACTGGTGGTTTCAGTATCAAAAGCAAAGGCATCGGCTTTTTCGAGTTTGCTCAACCAGCCATCAAAAGATTTTTTATCCAGTACGGTTTCATAGACAGCCTCGGCCTTCGGGGTTACCGGCGAGGCTGGCTCACCATCATCGTCAGACAGGTTCGACAGCCAGGTCCTGAATTCCATCTCGGTATACATCTGCTTCAGCTTATCCCGCTGCGGTGCCCGCATCGCCAGCCCTGAGATAGGATGCTCTAGCTCGACATCACATTTTATGGTGGTCAGTTCACGCGAGAGCGGCAGCTGTTCCAGGTTCTCACGCAGGCTTTCACCGACTTTGCCCTTGATCTCATCAGCATGGGCAACAAGATTATCCAGCGTTTCATACTGCTTTAACCACTTGGCAGCCGTTTTAGGACCAACCTTTGGCACACCGGGAATATTATCTGAGGTATCGCCCATCAGGGCCAGGTAATCGATGATGGCACTCGGCGGCACATCAAATTTATCAACCACACCCGCTTCATCCATCACCACGTTGTTCATGGTATTGATCAAGGTCACGTGCTGGTTCACCAGCTGCGCCAGGTCTTTGTCACCGGTCGAGATCAGGGTATCGACCTTCTGCTCGGTCGCCTGCCTTGCATAGGTACCGATAACATCATCGGCTTCGACGCCCGGCACGATGATCATGGGATAACCTAATGCTTCAACGATCTCATGAAGCGGCTCGATCTGGCTTCTCAGATCATCCGGCATCGGCGGGCGGTTTGCTTTGTATTGATCGTACATATCATTGCGAAAGGTCTTTCCTTTTGCATCGAAGACCACGGCGATATGTTCAGGTTTATACTCTTCAGCCAGTTTATTAAGCATATTGATCACGCCATAAACCGCACCTGTCGGTTGTCCTTTGCTGTTTTCCAATGGCGGCAATGCATGAAATGCACGAAATAGATATGACGAGCCATCAACAAGAATAAGCGGTGGTTTTTTTTCAGACATGGCGGGAGAACGGCTCATATTTAGTTATTTTCAGCGCGCAGAATATCGGATTACGCTTTACTAATCCACCTGCGGATGATTAATTAAAGTTAGTGGTAACGAACACTTACTCCTGTTTATTCGAGGAGGGTGATCGCGGAACAAGATTCCGCTCCTACAAGTTCACGGCTCTCTGTAGGAACAGAATCTTGTTCCGCGATGTTTTCCTTTGGGTAAAGCAAGCTATTTTTAGCCCTAAATATCCCCAATCATTTATCAACTAATATTTTTTAAATCTCAGATATACGCTAAAATCACGTCCAACTTACACGTTACCCAATTATTTCATACCCTGAATTTTTATGTCTGTATACACGATCATCGAAGAAAACGAGCTCATCAGTTTTCTCTCAAATTATGAAGTGGGCGAACTGGTCGGTTTTCAGGGCATTAGCGATGGCATCGAAAATACCAACTATTTTGTTAACACTGATCGCGGCCGCTTCGTACTAACGATCTTTGAGCAACACAGTTTTGAAGAGATGCAGTATTACCTCAACCTGATGCATCACCTGGCAGACCATCAAGTACCGAGCGCAAACCCGGTTGCAGATAAGCAAGGCGCATACCTCAGCCACTTCAAAGATAAACCGATCGCACTGGTAGAGCGCTTAGATGGCGGCAGCATCTCTGAGACCACCGTTGACCACTGTCAGCAACTGGGAGCGGCGATGGGTAAAATGCATGCCGCAGGCTTAAGTTTTGCAAGCCGACAGGTCAACCCGCGCGGCCCCGCCTGGTGCCAGCAAACAGCACATAAAGTCATGGAAAAACTCTCTGCGGATGAACAGGCGATGCTCGACCTGGAGATACATTTCCAGCAGGAGAAACGCCATGCCGAGCTGCCGCGTGGCGTAATACATGCAGATTTATTTCGTGATAATGCACTGTGGAATAAAGATAACTTTAGCGGCATCATCGATTTTTATTATTCCTGTGATGACGTCCTGCTGTACGACCTCGCCGTTACCGCCAATGACTGGTGCGTTAATGATGACTTCACTTTAAACAAGGATAAAGTCACCGCGCTGCTCTCACATTACAATACGTTCAGACCGCTGGCCGATAATGAACGAGACTACTGGCCAGCCATGCTACGCGCAGGCGCCCTGCGCTTCTGGTTATCCCGTTTATACGATAAACATTTCCCGCGCGGCGGCGAACTGGTACATACAAAAAACCCGGATGAATTCAAAGCGATATTAGCCGACAGGATTAAAAGCAGTAGCCGTTACCTCGATTACTGGATCTGACGTCGACCATGTTTAACAGGATACTGGCGGGCACCGAATCTTTCATCGACTGGAGCGGCCGCTGTGTTTCATGGTTAAGTTTATTCCTGGTACTCACCACATTTGTAATCGTCGTACTACGATATATCTTCGACAGCGGCTCAATCGCCCTTCAGGAGATAACCACCTACCTGCACGCAACTATCTTTCTCGTCGGCATGGCATATACCATGCAACAGGACGCACACGTGCGAGTCGACATCTTCTATGCTCAATTTTCTAAACCGGTAAAAGCATGGGTCGACCTGTTCGGCGCTGTGTTTTTATTACTGCCCTTCATGTTGTTCATCAGCTGGATCAGCTGGCAATACGTTGCAAACAGCTGGTCCGTACTCGAAGGTTCACGTGAAGCCGGCGGACTGCCCGGTGTATTTCTGCTTAAAAGTTTAATACCGGTAATGGCATTTTTATTAAGCCTGCAGGCTTTCACGCAGATAGCACGTAATATCGAAACGATATTAAACCCCGATGCCACCGACCTAAAAGGTGATGGCTGATGGAATACATGTCACTTTATCTGTTTGCTGCTGTCTTCATCTTTTTACTGATCGGTTACCCGGTCGCATTCACCCTGGCAGGCACCGCCCTGATGTTTACCGTTATCGGCGAGATGACCGGCACCTTTGATCCCGCCTTTCTCGAAGCACTGCCTAACCGTCTATATGGCATCATCGGCAACCAGATTCTGATGGCGGTACCGTTATTCGTTTTTATGGGCGTCATGCTCGAGCGTTCGAAGATAGCCGATGAGCTGTTGACCACTATGTCACGCCTGTTTGGCAGCTTACGCGGTGGGCTCGGCATCTCCGTCGTCCTGGTCGGCATGCTGCTCGCTGCCAGTACCGGCATCGTCGGTGCTACCGTCGTCACCATGGGGCTGCTGTCTCTGCCCACCATGTTAAAACAGGGCTATGACCCCAGGATATCGACCGGGCTGATCTGTGCATCGGGCACACTGGGACAGATCATTCCGCCTTCCATCGTACTGGTCCTGCTCGGTGAC
>DAOVJH010000059.1 GCA_030673345.1 Pseudomonadota bacterium | reverse complement strand
GTGTTATCAAAATTCAGCTTTAGATCTGCAGTAAAACTATGTACCTGGCGTCCATAAAAATTACGTGTCGCTTTAAACGGGATCAATCCCAGCGGTGTTACGCGTTCGTCATCAACATCGTCTGCCATTAAAATCATGCCGGCGCAGACACCCATGACAGGATGGTTTTTCGCAAATGATCTGATCGCTTCATAAAAACCATACTCCTGCATCAGCAGACTTATCGTGGTTGATTCACCGCCCGGTAAAATCAGTGCAGAGCAACCATCCAGTTCAGCTGGTCTCCGTATCAGCCGCGTCTCGATACCGAGCTTCGAAAGAATTTCGGCATGTTTTTGATAGGCACCCTGTAAAGCGAGGATGCCCACGATTTTATTCATGTATTTTGTTCACCAGCCCCTGACGGCCATACGTTCCTGTTCAGGAATTTCTGACATTTCAAGGCCTTTCATGCCAGGCTGTAATCCACGGCTGACTTCGAGCAGTATTTCCGGGTCATCAAAATGGGTGGTAGCTTTAACGATGGCTACGGCACGTGCGGCAGGGTCATCTGATTTAAAAATACCGGAGCCGACGAATACCGCCTGCGCGCCTAATTGTCGAACAAGCGCTGCGTCGGCCGGGGTGGCAATGCCGCCTGCCGAAAAGTTAGGCACTGGCAATTCGCCGTGTTCGGCGACGTAACAGACCAGGTCATAAGGTGCGCCAAGGTTTTTGGCAACGCTCATCAGCTGTTCGCTGCCAAGTGTGGTAAGGCGTGACATCTCATCTTTCAGTGCCCGCATGTGGCGTACCGCTTCGATGATGTTGCCGCTGCCCGCTTCACCTTTGGTACGCATCATGGCGGCACCTTCACCGATTCGGCGCAGCGCTTCTCCAAGGTTGGTGGCACCGCAGACAAAAGGTACTTTAAAGTCATGTTTGTAGATATGGTTAGCTTCATCGGCAGGCGTCAGTACTTCTGATTCATCGATAAAATCAACTTCCAGTGCCTGTATGATCTGTGCTTCGGCAAAGTGTCCGATGCGGCATTTCGCCATCACGGGGATGGACACGGTGTCTTTGATCTCCTGGATCATATCCGGGTCGGACATACGGGCTACACCGCCATCGCGGCGGATGTCTGAAGGGATGCGTTCTAACGCCATTACCGCACAGGCACCGGCATCTTCAGCAATTTTGGCCTGCTCTGCATTGGTCACATCCATGATGGCACCGCCTTTGAGCATTTCGGCCAAACCGACTTTGACCTTAAAATCGTCGTTATTAGAATTCATGTGGTACCAACCTTATTTTGGATGAAGGGGAAATGTGACATATTCGTAAGCTTGCAGTAATCTGTCTATGATGTAAGTCAAAGAGTGTCGAAATAATCAATATATTGGCGTTAACCAGCCTTAAGTTAGGGTTATCTTTGATATTCCGGTGTGTATCATTCAAATATATTATATATACGTGAGCCAATCGCGGAATGCAAAATAGTTTTTTCTGGTCCGCTCTCACAAATAACCTTAACCTGTAGGAGCGAAATCTCGTTCCGCGATGTGGCTGCTAGACTAGCAAACAGGTTAATCAAAAGAGATTCAGTTACATGTTAAATATCGATGGTGAAGTTAATGATTCAAAACCGGCAGATTTTGGCCCGCCAATTTTACGTTTAGGCTTCAGACCTTTCTTTTTAGCAGCGAGTATTTTTTCTATCCTGGCGATGCTGATCTGGATGGCAAGCTTTGTATTTTCTGTCGAGTTCACATTCTCAGGGATATCACCAAACTTATGGCATGCACATGAGATGATGTTTGGTTATGTCATGGCGGTGGTCGCAGGATTTTTGCTGACAGCAATCAAAAACTGGACTGGCGAAGAAGTGCTGCGTGGCAAGCCGCTGGCATTTTTGTTTTTGCTCTGGCTGGTTGCCCGCTTACTACCGCTGACTGGTTTGATGATACCGGTAGAAATTATTGCGGTCGTCGATGTGGCATTTTTGTTCTTTTTAGGTATTGCCTGTTTGCGCCCTGTGATGAAGGTCAAACAATATAAGCAGATTGGTATCGTTTCAAAAATATTTCTATTGATGCTGTGTAACGTTGCTTTTTATCTGGGTCTGATGGGAGTGATTGCAGAAGGCGTTCAGTGGGGGCTTTATTCGGCACTCTATATAGTCATCGGATTAATCTTTGTCATGATGCGCCGTGTCATGCCGATGTTCATCAAAAACGGTATCGATGGTGATATAGAACTGAAGAATCGTGCATGGGTCGATCATAGCAGCCTGGTCCTTCTGGTGGCTTTATGGATCAGTGATGTATTTACGGACTATGATAATGCGACGGCTGTCTTCGCCATACTTTTAACTTTGCTGCATACATTGCGACTAGCCGGCTGGTATACCAACAGGATCTGGAGTAAATCACTGGTATGGGTTCTGGTCATTGCCTACGCGTCTTTCATCCTGGGCTTCGCATTAAAAGCATTATCGATATCATTTGGTATCTCACCATTTTTATCAGTACATGCCTTTACCGTTGGTGGTATAGGTATGCTGACCATCGGTATGATGTCACGTGTTTCTCTGGGGCATACTGGCAGAAGTGTTTTTGAACCGCCTGCTGTCGTTTTCTGGAGTTTTGCGGTGTTGTTGCTCGGCGTTATCGTACGTGTCGTGTTACCGTTATTTGATATGGAGCACTATGTTTACTGGATCGGCATCTCCCAGGTTTTATGGATGCTCGCGTTTGGTGTTTTTGTTGTTGTTTATGCGCCGATGTTGTTGAGTGAGCGCATCGATGGCAGGGACGGCTGAGTATTTACTTCTGACTATTCGTTGATGAGACCTTCTGGCATCTGATATCGACACTTGCCAATACTGCGGTAAAGATCCTATAGGCCTGTTTTGAAGCTGAATCTCGTCATTTTTCGATGCCGCCTTTCAATGAAACTGACACTTTAATGACGGCAATGACAGAACTTCGACAGTTTTTCCTGAAGTATTAAAGGCTGCCAAAACGCTGTTATAGCGATGACAGAATAGATGGTTCGCCAGAAATAGTCGTAATGCCTGTATCATAGGCTTTCAAGCCCTCTCCTGAGTTAAAACCGCTTTGCAGACTGATCAAAAAAAAGTAGATCCTGTCTTTAAAATTTTGGCATGTAGATTGCATTATCAAATGGTAACTGTATTAAATTTGAGATGTTAATTATAAGATGCAAAAAAATAATCTAAGAGAAAAAATCATAATCGAAGTTGCTGCATGGGCGTTTATTATCGGGATGCTTATCCTGTTTACTAAGGTGTTTTCTTAATTGTATAAAAAATAATATACGGACAGGAACCGCTGTTCCTGTGCTTTATTAATCGAGTTGAATCTAAGTAAAGGTATGAGATGTGGGATATTCAAGTTAAGCTTAACAGTGGAACGCAATCATGGTCTACTTTAGGATCTTACGAGGATCGGAAAAGCGCTCTCAATGAAGCTTTTCAAGTGTCTACTAGTTACTATCTGGTTAAAGTTACGGCGCCGGATGGCAGTGTCATATGGAGCAATTAAGAGGCGATAGCAAAAGGCTATTTAATCTCTGTGCTGGATATTTTAACCATACTATAGAAATATTATGATAGAAAGTTTTGAAAAACCGCTGAAGATCGTCGGTGTGCTGGTAGTGCTTATCGTACTGCTGTTCGCTGCACGTATGGCTTTTGATTACGTTTATTACACGTTACCGCCAGAGCAGGTGAAGATAACGGTCAGGTATTCGCCTGATTATAAGTGCAGGCTGGACAGCCCTGTTCATATGCAGATAAAAAATGACAGTAAACGAGAGATCATCAGTACGTCTTTTAGTCTGGCAGTAAAAAAAGATAAAAGTAGTGAAAACCTTACGCAGTTACTGGCAGGTAACTTCACTACCGATAAAGTTATTCAGGCCGGTGGTTCATATGAAGGTTGCTGGTCATATCCCGAGTTAAAAACAGATAAGTATGTTCCTGAAAATTTATTATATGAAATCAAACGTAAGAAGGTCGTGTTCAGTGATATGAAATATGACATCGATCTGTTATAGATTTTATTGCGGAGAATAAAAAAAGCCCGGGTGATAACCCCGGGCTTTTTTTTGCAGGAAGAAAAATGATTAAGCTAGTTTTTCTTTGATCGCATTGATCACTGCATCTGAAGAAGTAGCATTTACAGAAAGCAGCAGACCTTCGTTTTTGTAGAATCCAACCAATGGAGCAGTCTGATCATTGTATACTTCTAAACGATTGCTGATAGCTTCTTCAGTTTCGTCATCACGTTGTACAACGGGCTCACCACATTTGTCACATACGCCTTCAACAGCCGGTGGATTAGATTTAACGTTGTAGATCTCACCACAGCCAGTACATGTGCGGCGTGTTGTTAAACGATCAAGAATAACGTCACGTGCTACGTCGATCTCGACAGCGCAGTCCAGTTCTTCGCCCATTTCAGTCAGCATTACTTTTAGTGCTTCAGCCTGTGGGATAGTGCGTGGGAAACCGTCTAACAGGTAACCGGCTTTACAGTCGTCTTCTTTCAGACGTTCAGCCATGATGCCCATTATCAGGTCATCAGAAACCAGGTCGCCAGCTTTCATAGCCGCTTCAGCCTGTTTGCCTAATTCGGTGCCTGCAGCGACTGCGCTGCGTAAGATGTCACCAGTAGAGATCTGAACAGAGCCGTCCAGTTTTGTCAGTAATTTTGCAACAGTACCTTTACCAGCACCCGGTGCGCCTAAAAGAATTAACTTCATGTGATTTCCTCGGAAATAGTTAAAATGATTCATTGATCGGTGCATGCGGTGAAGATGGCATGCGCTAAAATTCAGCGGCGTATTTTCCTGTTTTCGGCCACTGAAATCAAATAAAATGGGCTCTATATCCACGAATAGTGCTGAATTTGTTCTACGTCAGCTTCTATAACCGCATTTAGATGTAATATGAGCAACGATAACAATATATAAATCAGCAGGATTTAAAATGGAATACCAGGCATTTTTAGAAAAATTTGAACGCGGTGATGATGATTTCAAGCAGCTGGTATACAAACGATATACCCGGTATCTCGATGATATATACCTGAGACCCTATCAGGCAGAGCTGATCAAACTACAGGACCACCTGGAAAATCAGCAGCAAAAAATGATCATCCTGGTCGAGGGAAGGGATGCAGCAGGCAAGGGTGGCAGTATCCGTCGTATCACACGTTATATGAATGAAAAGCATTATCGGGTTGTCGCACTGGGTAAACCTTCAAACGTACAGCAGAGCCAGTGGTATTTTCAGCGTTATGTCGAACAGTTTCCCCGCGGAGGTGAGATCGTACTGTTTGACAGGAGCTGGTACAACCGCGCCATGGTCGAACCGATATTCGACTTCTGTACGCAGAAACAATACAGTACTTTCATGAAAACGGTGTCCCAGTTTGAGGATGACCTGGTCGAGCATGGCATCATCTTTCACAAGATCTATTTCTCAGTCTCTAAAGATGTTCAGGAAAAACGCTTTAACGAAAGGGAAACCAATCAACTTAAAAAATGGAAGTTATCAGAGATCGATGTGCAGATGCAGGAGAAGTGGGATGAATTTACGGAAATGAAATACCAGATGCTGAAGCAGACTCATAGCCATGTCAGCCCCTGGGCGATTATTCGCAGTAATGATAAGCACCGGGCACATGTGAATGCGGTAAAGAGCATTTTGAACAGGGTGGATTATGAGGGCCGCAACATGACCCTGGATTATACGGTTGATTCGGATACCTATTATTCGGGTGCGCATGAGATAGAGCTGATGGAGAATCACCTGCGCGAGATAGGCAAGTTCATCGTTTAGTTTTTTGTAGGTGCGCCAAATTTAAATCTATCTGGACTCGCACCTACAAAAACAATGAAAGGTTATGGTGCTGTTATAATGTGTCTTTATGGCAAAGGCACCAACAACCCGGATCGTATTAACCGCACTGAACTCGCGTTACATGCATACCGCATTCGGCCTGCGCTACCTGTATGCGAACCTTGGTGAATTACAATCCTCTGTCTGCATCGAAGAATTCACCATCCAGCAACGCCCCATCGATATCGCTGAGAAACTGTTAAAACACCAGCCTGAAATCATTGGTTTTGGTGTTTACATCTGGAACGTTTCAGAAGTAACAAAAACCATCAAGTTGTTAAAACAGATAACACCAGAAACCATCATTGTTCTCGGTGGACCGGAAGTCAGTCATCTGCCCGACAGTCCTGCCGTCGTCGATATCGCTGATTATGTGGTCATGGGCGCCGCTGAAAAAAGTTTTCGTGAACTCTGCCAATTGATCCTGTCGGGCAACAGACCTGTCAAAAGTGAGATACAGAGTGATGAGTTGCCGCTTGATCAGTTGCAGCTGCCTTACAGATATTATAGCGATGACGACATTAAAAACCGTCTGATCTATGTCGAGGCTTCTCGTGGCTGCCCGTTCAAATGTGAATTCTGCCTGTCGTCGCTGGATAAGACGTCGAAGCCTTTTGAGCTTGACGCTTTTCTCGCTGAGATGGCGATATTGTTTGATCGGGGTGCACGTAATTTTAAATTTATCGACCGGACGTTTAACCTGAAAGTGAGCAGCAGTATTGCGATACTGGAATTCTTTCTCGAAAGGATGACTGAAGATCTTTACCTGCACTTCGAGGTAGTGCCGGACAACCTGCCAGACAAATTGAAAGCCGTGATACAAAAATTTCCATATCATACCTTGCAGTTTGAGGTCGGCGTTCAGACCTTCGACGAAAACATTCAGCAGCTGATCAGCAGAAAACAGAACAATAGTAAGACCTGTGAAAACCTGCATTGGTTACGTGAAAAAACACATGCATATATCCACGCTGATCTTATCTTTGGCTTGCCGGCAGATACATTAGATAATTTTGCGAAAAGTTTTGACCAGCTGGTGAGTCTGAATCCACATGAGATCCAGCTGGGCATATTAAAACGCTTGCGTGGCGTACCGCTCAATCGTCATAACGAAGAATATCAGTTATGTTATAACCCGGAAGCGCCATACAATATCCTACGCACCCGGGATATTGATTTTGAAACCATGCAGCGTGTCAATCGATTTGCCCGTTACTGGGATATGATCGCTAACACCGGGCGTTTTAAAAATACCCTGCCAATGATTTTGAACGATTCACCTTTTGATGGTTTTTTGCAGTTAAGCGACAGCTTGCATCATGCCGCAGGCAGTACATGGAAAATATCTCAAAAGCGTTTGTTCGTATTGATATTTGAAAGTTTAAAAGTCAGAGGTGAAATTGACGAGTCTGTGCTGTTTGAAAGATTGCAGTTGGACTATAGCCGCACTGGTGAAAAAGCATCTTTTGAAACATTGATAAACAAGAAAGCTAAAATCACACGGATAGGCGTGGCTAATAAGCGACAACAAAAGATGCTGAAATGAACTAGCAATAAGCAGAGTCTTATAATTTACTGTTTAACTTCAGAGTTCGGCCATTGGCGGACACTGGCTTTAAGTCCCTTCTCCCCCTGGGAGAAGGTTAGGATGAGGGTGTTTTCAGCGACGCCCTCACCCCAGCCCTCTCCCAGAGGGAGAGGGGGAATAT
>DAOVJH010000444.1 GCA_030673345.1 Pseudomonadota bacterium | reverse complement strand
TAACTATTTATCTTAGCCCGCTTAATCTAAAGGCATCGGATAATATCTGTATCGGCGCTTCTATACTGTGCTCTGCTCGCAGTTTTTGCGCGACCTGTTCTGCGCTGGTTGGCGCAGGCCGCATCTCTTTTATATACGCCGTCATATCTTCAATGATTGCCCA
Source organism: Pseudomonadota bacterium (assembly GCA_030673345.1). Taxonomy (GTDB): domain Bacteria; phylum Pseudomonadota; class Gammaproteobacteria; order SZUA-229; family SZUA-229. The sequence continues at coordinate 1,733 of DAOVJH010000444.1, read as the reverse complement.
GGGATACGTTATCCAGTGCCACTCTTTAACTTCACGCGTGTAATAATCGGGTTTATACCGGGAAACAGTCTTATGATGCAGTACAGCACTTCTCACCTCTGACGGATTTGTACATTCGTTTATGTGATCGATAGCAACTTCGAATGTGTCGCCGGTATCACTGACATCATCGACCAGTAATATCTTCTGCCCACTGACGTCAGCTGCAAGCGGATGTTCGATAATAGCGATGGGTTCCTTCTGCGTAGACCTGTAATGCTTTACCTTAAAACTGGTCATGTCCATCACACCAAGGTAGTCAGACAGGATCCTGGCCGGGGTATAACCGCCGCGCGCAATAGCGATGATGATATCCGGTTGATAATTATCCTCATGGATCATGAAGGCCAACTGGCGAGCCATGTCGTAAAACAATTCCCAGGACACCAGTTCCCAATGTTGTGATTCTCTACTCATGATAACAACACATTATATAGCTACTCTGACAATAATACGCACATAATAAACGCACCGGATTTGTTTCTGTCACATGAATGCGTTACTGTTAACCGGCACAGATTATTTAACTGGATAGTATAAAAATGTCTAAGACAACTTTTCATGAATACAGAGCCTGGGATGTGCCAACGAGGATATTCCACTGGGTCAATTTCACCACCGTTATCTGTCTCATCATCTTTGGCCTGATCATGCTGTTCAAAAAAGAACTTGGCATTACCGGCATCGACGCGAAAGTCGGGTTAAAAGAAGTCCACGTAATCTTTGGCTATATCTTTGTTCTAAATCTTGCCTGGCGGATACTCTGGGGTTTCATCGGTAATCGATATGCACGCTGGAGCAATCTTCTACCCGGCAAAGACTTTATCAGCAACATCCAACATTATATCCAGTCCGTAAAAAGTGGTGAATCCGAGCAATACATCGGCCATAATCCGCTGGGCCGCCTGGCGGTGATATTCATTTTTTTACTACTGGTCATCATGGCGGTAACCGGCCTGGTTCGCGCCGGCACTGACATCTATTACCCGCCCTTTGGTTCGGCCGTACTGGAATATATCGCAGAACCTGGCGCCGACCTTGATAGCATCAAACCTTATATTGCGGATGGCACTGATAAAGACAAAGCTGCAAAGCTAAAAGCGTTCAAAGGCCCGTTCGGAAAAGTACATATCTATACCTCTTACGTTCTCATGTTCATGATCGTGCTGCACATCTTCTTCGTGGTACGCACCGAGATACGCGAAGGCGGCGGCCTGATCAGCGCCATGTTTACCGGAAAAAAAGTATTGACCAGGAAACCCGCTGATCTTGACCAGCCTGGAGACTGAACTTCGAGAGAGTTGTATTGAAACGTGAATCACGCCGACTCATTTAACTATCGATCAGCAGATGACCAAAGTAGGAAAATATTCCTAGTGCGATCCCTGTTACGAACTGCGCATGGACCAGGTAAGAGAACTTCTTCAGCTCTTTAGGCGAATACCGCCAGGTAAGAAACAGACCAAACAGACCCTGCCACACGACCAGCACCAGAACCGCCTGAAAGAACAGGATTTCCATCGGCACACCCATCAGTACGATATGCAGCAAAATAACAGCAACAGTCGCGATGCCGACATAGATATGGGTTCGGTTTAAATAACAGAGCAATCGCTGAAAGATTGAAGCCGCTGCCGGCGGGGAATAATCTGGCAGGAGACGCTTTGCTAACTCACCTTTACCCATCACCAGCT
>DAOVJH010000150.1 GCA_030673345.1 Pseudomonadota bacterium | reverse complement strand
GTAGCTGCGGATGAATTCGCAGCTATATCGATAATTATAACTTTACTGGCCTGGGCTTTTTAGCGACATCATCGCGCAGGTATACCGGAATCGCCTCGGCAGCAGAGACCATGTTTCCTGCTCTATACTCATCGACAGCCAATCTGGCAATGGCTTCAGCACTGGGCAAACATTCTTTGAGGACAGCCTGTAACGGGCAGTCAATTGCTGACAGTAGCCGCTCTTCATAGCTTACCCAACCACTGCCTGCTCCACTCCAGGAATCAACCGACGGATCTAACAGGCCTGCCTGTGATACTTTATCCGGCGATATAACGCATTCATCACCTTGTAGCTGCCACTGCTGATCTTTCAGGCAGTAGGCTGCCCAGTACACCTCATCCATACGCGCATCGATCGCCGCCAGAACGTTCCGACTGCCCGTTTCTTCAAAAGCACGCTGCGCGATCGCTTTCAGTGTAGACACCGGTATGACTGGAATATCCTGTGCGAATGCGATTCCCTGCACGACACCTGCTGCGATCCTGAGCCCCATAAAAGATCCCGGACCTCGTCCGAAGGCGATGGCATCCAGATCATTCACCGGCAGACCAGCCTGCGACAGAAGATCTTCGATCATCTGTAATAATAAGCGGCTATGTTCACGTGGTGCCAGCTGGTAGAGTGATGTAATCTTTTTATCACTGCTCTCAACATCGATGTATAAAGCGGCTGAACAGGCTTCCGTTGCGGTGTCGATAGCCAGTATATTCATGCGGGTTCAGAGTCGTACGCAGCGTCAGGCTCGGCAGCAACGACGGTATTTGCCTCAGCGCCCTGCAACGCACTGAAGAAGTTTTCGACATCTTTTACGTCGGAGGTGACTGGCATCTCCGGTAAGCTGTTCAGAAAGATGCGGCCATAGGCTTTTTGCTTCAACCTCGGATCACCGATCATCACCACACCTGAGTCATTGACATCACGTATCAGTCGACCAACGCCTTGTTTTAAAGCGATAACCGCCTGCGGCACCTGAAATTCCATGAATGGCTGACCACCGTTTCGCTTGATCGCATCGATGCGTGCCTGCATGACAGGATCGCCCGGCGAAGCAAAAGGCAGTTTATCGATGATGACGCAACTCAGACTTTCACCACGCACATCGACCCCTTCCCAGAAACTGGAAGTACCTAACAGGACAGCATTCTCGGTCTGCCTGAATTTCTCCAGCAGCTGATGCTTTGGCAGGTCACCCTGCATCAATAATTCATAAGGCAGCATCTGTTTCAGGTAATCATACGCCTTATGCATCGCGTAATAACTGGTGAACAGGACAAAAGCTCTGCCCTGACTCGCTCGCAGTACGGGCAAGGCCGCCTGCATTAATTCTTTAGTATAAGACGGCTCCGAAGGCTGTGGCAGATTATCAGGCAGAAAAAGCAGGCTTTGTTTCTGATAGTCGAACGGGCTGTCCCAGACACCATTTTTATAATTTTCCAGGCCGATGTTATGTGCAAAATGATCAAACTGCTTATTCACCTGAAGTGTCGCAGAGGTAAACAGCCAGGTCTTTGAAAAATTATCGGTATGTTTCTGAAAGATAGATGCGACATCTATCGGTGTCGCATGCAGCATAAAACTCTTGGTATAAGTCTCATACCATAATACGGCCTGGTCCTCAGGAACATCATCAGAAAAACTGCTCTGCTGTGCATTGTCCTGCTGGAACCGTTTAAGCCTTATCAAAGTACTCTGAGCACGTTCAAAACACTGTTCTAAACCGCGGCTTCGTTCTGAAGCTACCTGCAATACGGTATTAAGATCATTTAAAGTTGAGACAAGGCTGTCTAACGACTGCTTTACTGAAGGTTTGTTCATTACCTTTAACCAGGTCTCGCGCAGTCCGCTGTCTCCCAGCGCGATCCTGAAATCACGTGCAGCCTTCTCTACCTCTTCAGCATAGTCTCGCAGCTCTGCCATATCAGAAGCATCATTCACCTGTTCAGCGATGGCATCCCGTGCAAGCGAGATCAGTTGCCGGCTGCTGACAACATTGCCAAAGAAACGTGCGGCCACATCGTATAGCTGATGTGCTTCATCGATAACAAAAGCATCAGCTTCAGGCAGCAGTTCTGCAAAGCCTTCATTTTTCAGTGTCATGTCAGCAAGCAGCAAGTGGTGGTTGATCACCACAACATCAGCTGCCTGCGCATTTTTACGTGCGTTGACGATGAAACAGCTATCCCACTTATCGCAATCACTGCCGAGGCAATTGTCAGCTGTCGATGTCACCATCGGCCAGATGTAGGAATCCTCTGGTACCACGGTCAACTCTGAGATATCACCAGACTTGGTCAATTTCGACCATTCATCTATCTCATTGAGAAAGGCACGCGATTCACGGTTGATAAAACCCAGGTGGGGCGCCATGTTTAATCGATGCAGACAGAGATAATTACTGCGTCCTTTTAACAATGCGGGCGATGACTGTATAGATAAAGCTTCTATAACACGCGGCAGATCGGTGTGATATAGCTGATCCTGAAGATGTCTTGTACCGGTAGAAATGATGACTTTTTTACCCGACAGCAACGCGGGCACCAGGTAAGCAAACGTTTTACCGATACCGGTACCCGCTTCGGCTGCTAACACCCCGCCTGCTTCCAGGGCATCATCGATAGCATCACACAGGATCAGCTGGTTCTCCCTGACCTGGTAACCTGGAATCTGTTCGAAAAACGGGCCTGTTTGGCCGAGGTATTCAGATGCTCGCTGCATAGATTTATTGTCCAGAATCTTCCATCATCGTTACTAAAATATTTTTAACGACTCTATCTTCTGGTTCGCACGCAAGTAAGTCTTTTCATCACTCAGCTGTTTGCTTGCCGTGCGGATGAATGACCAGTTAAGCGACTGCAATTCCGGGTTGGAAAAGGCAAAACTGTTACTTCGTTTAGCCATCTGTACCGAACGTGCCGGTGAGTTCATCTGCAATGCCAGCCAGGACAGGCGGCTCCATGCAGGTGCGTAATCAGACCTGATGCGCAGCACGCGCTCAAGCTTGTCTGCCGCTGCATTAAAGGCTGAATTTTCAATCAATACGTCAGCTTCATCGAGCAAAACATTGATGGCCTGGTATTCACCCGTAGAATTCGGACGCCACGCATCGTATTTATAGCTACCAGACTCATCAACACTGCTTTCACCCATCATGCTCTTATCTGTTGAAGCACATGAGACAAGCAGCACTGACAGAATAAAGCAGCTAAACAGTCGATAGAGATGATGCATAAAACGTATTACCAGTGATATTGTCAATTGAACAGGTCGATAAACCAGTTGGATCGGGCACCGCCTTCACAGTCACTCATCTGTTCCGGCTGCGTGCCTTCTATAAACAGTAATTCTACCGCATTTTCACAAGCTTTCTCGCTCAAAAGGCCATTTTTTCTATCTATCCAATGTTTACCTAATCCCGCAATTTCCGGGAGCTGATACGACTTATAGGCTGAATCTTTCAATAGATTTTGCCAGATTTTCATGGCACCGCTAGAGCCGGTCAGGCTGGTTGGCCTGTTATCGTCATAACCTGTCCATACGACCGCCACCATATCGCCAGAAAAGCCAGCAAACCAGCTGTCACGCAGATCATCAGAAGTGCCTGTTTTTCCAGCAACCTGCAGGGGCAGATTTTCAGCAAGGCGCCTGGCAGTACCAAATTTTGCCACGTCGATCAATGCCGAATTCACGATCGCCATGGCTTCAGGACTAACCTTATTATCAACATTTAGAGAATATCGTTCCAGCGGCTGACGCTCTTTATCCAGTACTGCATGAACACTGCGCAATGGGCTGTGATAGCCGTTGGCTGCAAATGTCTGATATACGTTAGCAACATCGATCGGCGACATCTCTATAGTACCGAGTGTTAACGATGGAAACACCGATACAGGTTTATCGTAACCAAGCGCAGAAAGCGTGCTGATCACATTGCCCAGACCGATATCGAGGCCAGTCCGTACGGCAGGGACATTAAACGACTTTAGCAAGGCTTCATATAATGTCACATCCCCGTGATATTCTTTATCATAATTTTGCGGCTGCCAGTCTTCCTGATTCCGCGTTTTATAAACAAACTCTGAATCATCAAGCAGGGTCGATAAAGTATAATCTGACGATTCTTCCATCGCTGCCAGATAGATCACAGGTTTAATCAATGAGCCGATCGGCCGTTCAGCATTCAGCGCCCGGTTAAATCCCTTGAATGATGGTTTCCGTCCGCCGACCACGGCATGTACATCGCCGTTCGAGGGCGAAACGACCACAGCTGCTGCTTGCAGGTCTTTAGCTTTGGACAACTGCGGCAAGGTTTTGATAATGGCCTGTTCAGTTTTAAACTGTATATAAGGATCCAGCGTAGTAAATACACGCAATCCTTCTGAACTTAAATCATCCGATTGATAGTCTTCCTGTAGCTGCAGTTTTACCAGGTCAATAAAAGCTGGATACAGACCTGAACTCGCATGCCTCACCGTTACTACCGGTTTAGCCGATAACTTTTCGGACTGACGTGAAGTGATCAGATCATTTTTCTGCATCGCATCTATCACAATATTTCTTCGTTCCCGTGCATGCTCTGGATTTCTTTTTGGGTTGTAATACGATGCACCTTTTACCATGCCGATCAGGATAGCCATATCATCAATCGTTAACTGCTTTAATGATCGGCCAAAATAAAACTCACTGGCAAGTCCAAAACCGTGGATAGCACGGCGTCCATCCTGTCCCAGGTATATTTCGTTCAAGTAGGTTTCGAGGATCAGTTTCTTATCATAATGAAGTTCCAGCAATAACGACATGAATGCTTCATTAAGTTTTCTTATGATCGTTTTATCCTGTGTAAGAAACAGGTTTTTCACTAACTGCTGTGTCAGGGTACTGCCGCCC
>DAOVJH010000119.1 GCA_030673345.1 Pseudomonadota bacterium | reverse complement strand
TTTTCGCTCACGATATTTTGTTACTGATCTAACATGTTAAGTAAACAGCCAGCTTTCTAAATTCTGTACCGGCTGATTCTTCTCTAGCTGTTTTAAACCTTTCGCACAGCGGATGATCATCCAGAAGAAGGTGAACAAAAGAATCAGATATCCTATTACTACCTGAGAGGTAGCTACGCCTATGAAGAAATATAGAAGACCGATCCAGAAAGTGCGTATCTGAAATCGATAGTGCGTTTGCAACCAGTCGTTTTCGTCATCATTATTTACGTATGCCATGATGACTGCGATGATTCCCGTGATGCCGATGATAGTGCCGATTATCAAAAGAATATAGATGACTTTTGCTATCGATGTATTTGTTTCGGTCGAGTCATTCATGGGGTTTTTCTTTAATGCCTGTTAATCGTATTAGAAAACTTATGTCATTACTTCACACGGGTACTGACAGGGTGGTTTGTGTTTTATTATAGTGAATATTCTCGCACAGTAGCTGTCAGTGGGCAGATAAATTTTAGATAACATGATTGTAGCTGTAAGTCTTTATCTGACGCTCCTGTCCCGTATAACCTGTCGCCAACGATAGGGTGGCCAAGCCCTGATAGATGTTTTCGGATCTGATGTTTACGGCCTGTTTCAATTTCTATGATAACGGTCGTCGTATTGTCGTGTCGATCTAATGAGATTATCTTTGAGTGTGCGGGCTTGTTATCGATGTCACTCGTTATCGAGTACGGCAATACCAGCTTATCCATCGTACCCTCTACGGTTGCCCTGTACTGTTTTTGTATCTTACGGTTCTTAAATAACTCAGAGAAAGTCGTCGCCATCTTTTTTGAGTGTGCAAGAATCATCAGGCCGTTTGCTGCACGATCAAGTCTGTGTACAGGAAATGCGGGGCGTTGAGGTTTGAGGTGTATTTCTGCCCATCGGTAGATAGTACAGTGATCACCCCATTTGGACCCCTGTGAGTACATACCATAAGGTTTGTTCCAGATGCTGTATTCGCCGACATCAGCGATCAGCTCTGCTGCGACGGGTACGCATTTCTGGATAGCTTCATCATAATAAAGATGCAATGTGTCGTTTTCGTGGACTATTTTTTTTGCTCGTCTCAGACGATGTATGCCGATAGGGGATTCTAACCAGACGCAGCCATTCGCCATCGCTGACTTTAGTTTCTGTTTACTAAGCGAGGTATTTTCAGCGAGTAACGCTAATGCTGTGTGTCCGGGCGAGCTGACGCCGATATGCATTTCAAAGTGTGAGGGGTTTATATCGTTCTCAGTCATGATGCGCATTTAAGCTATAAATAGCGATAATAGCCAGCTAAATACGCTGCTGGTTTTTTGTTATTGCCATGTAACGTCGTGTTTTTTCTATAAAAAGAGTATTATATTTCTCTAATATAGTGGATAATGCACATAGTTCGTCATATTTCGGCTCAAATTCACAATATGCTGGGGACCTGTAGGGTCGGCCTGGATGAGGTGGCAAGGGCCTATTGATTTACCAGGGCGGTAGATCACGGCGGTTCCATCCATCATTTTTTCAGACCAATTTTTATTAGGTAACAGCATGAGTAAAGACACGAGCGCAGACAAGAGTACTGGCGTCGAAATCAAATTCAGTGATTTAGCATTAGATAAAGCACTTCTTAAAATATTAGACGAAGTCGGTTACGAAAAGCCTTCACCGATCCAGGCGCAGACCATCCCGTTACTGCTGGAAGGCAGAGACATCATCGGGCAGGCTCAGACCGGTACCGGTAAAACAGCCGCTTTTGCGCTGCCGCTGATCAATAACCTGGACCTGAAACAGAAAGACCCGCAACTGTTGGTGCTGGCGCCTACACGCGAGCTGGCTATCCAGGTGGCTGAGGCTTTTCAGAAGTATGCAACCTACATGAAAGGTTTTCATGTATTACCTGTCTATGGCGGTGCTGATTACAGTGGGCAGATCCGAGCCTTGAAACGTGGTGTGCATGTCGTCGTGGGCACGCCGGGCAGAGTGATGGACCACATACGTAAAGGCACCCTCAAGCTTGGCAACCTGAAAGCGCTGGTTCTGGATGAAGCAGATGAGATGTTGCGCATGGGCTTTATCGATGATGTGGAGTGGATACTTGAGCAGACACCGGATGACCGGCAGATAGCATTGTTCTCTGCCACCATGCCGACGCAGATCCGTCGTATCGCCACGAAGTATTTAAATGAGCCTGAGCAGATAACCATCAAGGTTAAAACAGCGACTGCTGAAACCATCCGCCAGCGTTTCTGGCCGGTAAGCGGTCTGCATAAGCTGGATGCATTAACGCGCATTTTAGAAGCGGAAGAATTTGATGGCATGATCATTTTCGTGCGTACCAAAAATTCTACGGTTGAACTGGCTGACAAACTGGCGGCGCGCGGTTATGCAGCGGCAGCACTAAATGGTGACATCGCACAGAATCAGCGTGAACGCACGATCAAGAATTTAAAGAGTGGCAAAGTGGATATCATCGTTGCCACTGATGTTGCTGCGCGCGGCCTCGATGTGGAACGCATCAGCCACGTGGTGAACTACGATGTGCCGCACGATACTGAATCATATATCCATCGGATAGGGCGAACTGGTCGTGCCGGTCGTGAGGGTGATGCTATCCTGTTCGTTGCACCGCGTGAAAAACGTATGCTGAACTCGATCGAGAGAGCGACGAGGAAGTCGATCGAAAGGATGGAGTTGCCTTCCACTGAAGTTATCAATGACAAGCGTATCGATAAATTCAAACAGCGCATCACCGATACGCTGGCTAATGAAGACCTGGCACTGTTCTCCCAGTTAGTCGAGCAGTACGAACAGGAACATAACGTTCCGTCGATAGAGATCGCTGCAGCGCTCGCACAGTTATTGCAGGGTGATATCCCCCTGTTGTTACAAAACAAACCGCAACGAAAATCACGTGATGACTGGGACCGGGAAGACAGAGGCAGGCGAGATCGGCCAGCGCGGGACAGATCGGAACGCAGTGAGCGTGAGCGTCCTCCCAGAAGAGAGCGGCAACAGCGAGACACAGCACTGGACGAGGGTTTGGACCGCTACCGTATCGAAGTGGGGCATGATCACCAGGTCAAACCGGGAAATATCGTTGGCGCTATCGCAAACGAGGCAGACATCGAGAGCAAGTATATCGGCCGTATCAGCATATACGATGATCATAGTACCGTTGACCTGCCCGAAGGCATGCCAAAAGAGTTGCTTTATACACTGAAAAAAGTCTGGGTATCCGGCCAGCAATTAAAGATTTCTCTCGACGACAAAGGGAAAAAGTCGAAAAGCGAAAAACCACAGAGTTCTGATGAGTCTTCATCCGATAAGAGAAAACCGGGTAAACATCACCCTGTGATAAGCAGGGACAAGAAAAAAGGCCAGAGCAGCAGTGACGATAAAAAAGGTAAATTAAGCCTTAAGAAAAGGGTCCGTAAAAAATAATACTTTTATCGAGTTAGGTGGTCTTTTCAACGACCGGGTGCACGGGTGGTAACCGCGTCGCTATAGCTTGTAGCACAGGACTATATTTTAAGAAACAACCAGCCTGCACTCGTTCTCTTGGCAACCTGATCAGCGGCAGACGGTGCGATCATGATCGATTGCATCAGCTGTATCGGGTTACCTTCTGTTGCGAGTCTCGTCAGGCTCTTGGCACAGGCAACAACTTTCAGGTTATTGAACTTGTTTGTAAGCTGATTGACCTGTGCAGCATGGAGGGAGCTTTTAGTGTCCAGTGCTTTTAGTCCCTGTCCGTTCGCGACGATCTCTAACTTGAAAAAATCGTCACTCCTGTTCTGTAACAGTGCCTCGATATTATCTATCGTCTCATCAAAAGTTTCTGGCTGATATTGTGAGACGTATAACACTACATGACTGTTCTCACCAACGGCATCGTTGATCGAGGCTGCAGATATCGGTTGAGTCTCAGTCATCAGCTGTTTTGCTACCATCAGGTTGTCATTGCTGCTCATGTTGTATGAGAGTATGCCTGCTACGACAGACAGCAAGAGAAGGCTGGCAGCTAACGCTCTGTGACGGCTGAAAAATGCGGTGCAGCTAAAGGATTTTTTTTCATCATCGTCATATTTAAGTTCTGAATATGAGAGTTGAACTTTTTCTTTGAGCATGCGGATTTCGTTGATGCGCTGTGCGAAATCTTCATCTGTCTGTTCATCAGATAAAAACTGTGCGCGCTCTTCACTATCGAGCTCATTATCGATATATGCGCTGATGTGTTCATCAGAATATGTGTATTGCTGGTTCATTTTATGACCTTAAGTATCGCTTTATTATTATGGTTTTTTTCTGATTCATTTAATATCTTCTTCAATGACTGCCTGGCACGGTTTAAACGGCTCATGACAGTACCTTGCGGGACGTCTAATATACTGGCGACCTGAGCATAGGAAAAACTTTCGATGTCTATCAACGTTAGTACCTGACGATGCTTGATGGGCAGGCATGCGATAGCGGATTTTACAGATTCCAGCATCTCATTCTGCAGATGCACGCTTTCGGGTGTTTCCCGATCAAGCAGTGTGATTTCATCAATATCGATTTCGTCTCGCCGTTTTCTGCAGAGATCATAAAAACAGTTTGATAATATGCGGAATAGCCAGCTATCCAGCGCTTCTACATTCTTGATGCTGTCGACACTGCGCATCGCTTTTATCATGGTTTCCTGTACGACCTCATCAGCAATATCTTTATTGTGTGACCAGGCATAGGCCATGCGGAACAATCGCCCGCGTCCTTCTTCAAGCCGTTTGCACAGTTTGCGCTGGTTAGGCGAAAGCATCAGTAGGTTTTTAATAGAATTCAAAATTTTAGTCTCTGTCACCATTATAGACGCTCTGTTTACGCATAATATTCCATTAATTTCTGTATTTATCAATAAATTATGTTCGTTACTTCACGAAAGAACTAAATAAGAGCTGTAGATGGAATAATTTTTCTTTAGATCACGTCATCAGGTATGTTCCAGGGATTCAGGTGCAGGGAATCCTGACCTGTGACACGGTGACAAAGCCTCGATAGAGGCAGGGTTGTCTTGAGGAGCTAATGCCTTTTCAGGCAGCAACATGATTAATACAGGCTCTTATCGTGAAGAGCAGGGATGGATATAGATGAAGCATATAATTTTAGTGCTGCTCATAAGTGCCACGCTGATCGTTTTTGATTACGTATTCAGGGATCGGGCGAGTATGGACAATAGGACCTCAGAAGAAATTGTCATAGCGGTTGAAGAGACTGTCATAGACATCTGATCCAGATAGATGCAAATCATAAAATCAAGGGGTTCCATCGGGGTTGGTAGTGTGCCTTGGATATTTACTATTTTTAATC
>DAOVJH010000189.1 GCA_030673345.1 Pseudomonadota bacterium | reverse complement strand
CAGACATTCAAAATGTCACTGAGAAAGCACTTCAGATAGTAAAATCTTCTTAAGGTCAGGTCTGAATGACACTAACTTAAGGTTTAATTTATGAGTTTTATGTGCAGTTGCTTTGAGCCATCAGTTTTTAGCTGGTGCGGTTAAGCGATAAAATGTCGCATAGAGAACCGGAACCAGTAACATCGTCAGCAGAGTGCCAAACGCCAGACCAAACATGATCGTTACCGCCATAGCAAACCAGAAGACATCGCCCAGTAAGGGAATCATACCAAATACCGTGGTTGCGGCCGCGTTGACCACAGGGTTGAGACGTTCAACAGCCGCTTCAATCGTGGCTTTATACGGTGTCATGCCCGAAACAATATTGAGCTTGATTTGGTCTAGCAGGACCACCGAGTTTTTAATCATCATACCCGACAGGCTCATTATCCCCAGTAATGCAATAAAGCCAAATGCTGCATCCGTCATCAGCAGACCGGGGGTGATACCGATCATAACAAACGGTATTACCAGGATCATGATCAATGGTGGTCGGTAGGCATTAGATAACGCCACGATGATCAACAGCATGATTGCAACTGCTGGACCTAAGCCCGGAACAAGTGCATTGCTTGCCTGTTTGGCGCTATCAAATTCACCATCCCACTCCAGGGTATAACCTTGGGGCAAGGGGATGTTTTCAAACTTCTCTTTGACATCGGCCATCAATGTAGGCGCGGATGTATCATCAGGTGATGCCTGCACAGAGATCGCGCGACGGCGGTCCCAGCGCCAGATGATGTTGTCATTCCATTTTAAGTAGGTATTGTCGATGACCTGTGATAGTGGTAATGATTCTGTTGACCTATCCGCGATAACCTGTGCGACAGAAAGATCAGTTGCGGCGCGTTGCCGTTCTTCTTCCACGGAGCGTATCACGATGGGAATTAACTCATCCTTTTCACGATAGAGTCCCATGACATTACCATCAAAGGTTCGTTTGGTTGCGTGCGCAACATTCTCACGAGTGATGCCCGCCCAGCGTGCACGTTCCTGGTTATATTCGACCACCATCTCTCGGCTGCGCTGGCGCCAGTTGGTGCGAACTTCTTTGGCATAGGGACTGGCTTCGAGGATGGCCATACCCTGTTTTGCCAGGTCTCTTAATACTGCGGGGTCTGCATTGGCCTGACCGCTAAAACGGGCCTCAAACTTCCAGTCATCCCATACGCCAACAGCGTATTTTCGAACGCGTGCCATATGCCCCGGGTTATGTTGCTCAAGCCAGTTCTCAATTCTATCAATGGCTACATCCACGTTTGGCAGATTGTCGACGTTGATAATTATCTGTGCATACGAGCTATAGCCACTTTCTGGATTAACCGGTAGATAAAAGCGAGGTGGACCGGCACCGATAAAGGTGTTCACGGCGGTGACCTCTTCATATTGCAGCAATTCTTTTTCGATGAGCTCAACGTCGGATGAGGTTTGCTGGATCCGTGTGCCTTCTATAGCCCAGTAATCAATCATGAACTGGGTTCGTGAAGAGTCGGGGAAGAACATCTGCTTGACATCTTTAAAGCCATAAATTGATGCGCCCAGAGCGATAATCATCACGGTTAAAAAGATCACCCGAAAACGTATGAAAGAACCAAGTAAACGTCTGAAGAACCGGTAAAAACGTGTATCGTAGGGGGCGCCTCCATCCTCTTTTGGATCAGGTAAAAAATCCACACAAACTAATGGAGTGACGGTTTGTGAGAGCAGCCAGCTGACCATCAGTGCGATCGCAACCACCTGGAAAAGGCTGCCGGCATACTCACCAGTATCATAAGTTGAGGCATAGATAGGATAGAAAGCCATGCATGCGACAATCGTTGCGCCCAGTAATGGAATGCTCGGTTGGCCGGCGGCCTCTATCGCAGCCGCTTTACGATCCATACCCTTCTTTAAGCGCACCACAAATCCATCGACCACGACGATGGCATTATCGACCATCATGCCCATGGCAATAATCAATGCGCCGAGAGAAACGCGCTGCAGATCAATGCCCCATACTGCCATGACGATAAAACTGCCAAGGATAGCGAAGACCAGTCCGGTCAAGCCGATAATGATGCCTACACGAAGCCCCATGCTGACCGCAAGGATAACCAGTACGATGGCAATGGCTTGTATCAGGCTTATCATGAAACCACTGATCGACTCATCGACCAGATCCGATTGCCACGAGATGCGGTGCAACTCGATACCAACAGGCAGGGATGCTTGCAACTCTTCGATTCGTTTATCAATATCTATACCTACATTGACAACATTTGCCCCGGAAGAAGGTGCAATTGGCAGGCCGATAGCAGGCTGGCCATTGATGCGCATCATCTGTAGTGGCGGTTCGATGTAGCCCTCGCGTACAGTACCTATATCCCGTACCCTGATCAGTTCATCGCCACGCACGCCTTCGACACGCTCTTTGCCTGATACACCGGTAATGACAAGATCACCGATCTGAGATGCAGCGGTAAATTCGCCAGTGGGCGCAACACGGAAGCGCTGACTCTGATAATCGACTGAGCCGGCATCAACCACCATATTTTGTTTCTGCAATGTCGCTGCAACGTCTTCTGCAGTTAGACCGAGCTGAGATAACTGGGCCTGAGAAACATCGATATAGATCTGTCGTTTTTGTATTCCCCAGGTATCGACGCGGGCGATATTGGGAACAACTTTCAATTCTTTACGTAATGTTTTGACGTACTCATGCAACCTGGCATAGCTGTAACCGTCAGCAGTAACCCCGAGTAAAAAGCCAAACACAAAACCAAAATCATCACCGACCACGGGTTTGCTCACGCCCGGTGGTAGCAGGTGTTCGATATCCGTAATCTTTTTTCGTAAGGTATCCCATATCTGGGGGAGTTCGTTTGACCGGTAATGGTTCTTGAGATCGACCTTAATGATGGCTTGACCAGGACGTGTCATAGAATAGATATGTTTTAACTCTATCATCTCCTGAATCTGTGTTTCGATCAGATCGACAATTTCGAGTTCGACCTGTTCCGCGCTGGCGCCCGGATAGTTGACCGTAATGGCAGCAGTTTTAACACTGAATTCAGGATCTTCAAGTTGACCGAGACTGAAATAGGCCAAAACCCCGACGGCCAGTAACAGGAAGGTTGCAAAATAGGTAACCGCTTTGTATTCCAGCGCTGCCTTGGCAAGGTTCATCGTCTTACTCCGTTACTATGCTGGAATCAATGCGAACTTTTTGACCTTCGCGCAGAGTATGAACAGCAGCGGTGGCAATCCACTCACCATCTTGCAAGCCATTGATAATCTGGATACCTGACCGGGTCAGTTGGCCGGTTTCTACTGCACGTAATTGAGTGCTGCCGGAGCTTTTGTCGATGACCCAGACATAGTCCTGCTTCTCTGTATCCGGGGTAAATACCGCTTTGACCGGGACGACCAGTTGTTCCAGTCCATCACCTGTTCCAGGCATTACCAGTGTTCCGCTTGCATTGCCTGCCATGCCCGGAAGAATTTCAACACCATCAACCTGCTGCATTATTAATGTTACCGGATAAGTACGGGTGGTCTGAGATGCCTCATTGCTGACTTCCTTGATGTTTGCAGCTAATGCAGTGTCTGGAAATGAGTCAAACGTCACGCTGATATCTTCTATGTAGGAGACCTTGCTGATGAGATTTTCGGGAACCTGTACCACCATTTCGATCTGACTGGTATCGAGCAGGCGGGCGATGACTTTCTTAGACAGAACCGCCTGATAATTCTCCACGAACAGATTAGCGATATGACCATCAAACGGGGCTTTAATCACGGAGTCTGCCAGTGCTTTCTGTGCGATATCCAGATTAGCTTCGGCCACATCGACGGATGCTTCGAGACGATCATATTCACGTTGAGAGATAAAGCCGTCTTTGATTAATTTTTTCCCACGTACATAGTTTGCTTTAGCTTTTTTTACTTCTGCCTTGGTTGATTTGACCTTGGCTTTAAAGTCGCGCGGGTTAAGCCGGGCGATAATATCGTCTTTTTTGACGGTATCACCGATATCGACCGGACGCTCGATGAGTTTGCCGCCAACATCAAAAGCAAGGTTCACTTCCTGAGTGGCTTTGGCTTTACCAGGAAATTTCCTGCCACTCACTTTTTGACTTTCACCGACTTTCATCGCGGGTATGGGACGAATTACTTCCACTTTTTCTGGCGGCTTTGAGTCACAGCTAGTTAAAACAGGAGTGAGTATTAGCAGGCAGACGGGCAGTAATATTTTCATGGCGGTAGTCTTTTTATTT
>DAOVJH010000296.1 GCA_030673345.1 Pseudomonadota bacterium | reverse complement strand
TCTTTCACGCATTTTTTTCATCGCATTGATCTGCTGCGGCGCATCCATCAAAAAGCGGCAGTTGGGTTTCTTCGAAATGTTATCGATCGGGTAATAATCTTTTTTATCTTCATCGTCGTTGCCGATCAAACCGCAAACTTCTACCTCTGAATTTTTTTGAGCATGCGCCAGAAGTTTGTTGACCAGGGGGCGAGGCAGGTAGAGTACTTCTTGCGTTGATATGGGTTTTACTGATGACATGGCTGTTTATCTTATTGTTTTTATTGGTCTAAAGTTATCTACCGCAGACTGCGCAGTTCGCATCTTTTTTTAATTTCATGGTGCGCCATTGCAGGGCGAGGGCATCGAAGATTAACAGGCGGTTTTGCAAGGTGTCACCAAGCTCGCATATTAATTTAATGGCTTCCAGCGCCTGCATGCTGCCGAGTATACCAACCACTGGCGCAAGGATGCCATTATCGCTACAGTTGGTATTTTCTTCACCGCCTTCGGCGTACAGGCAGGCATAACATGCACTGTCTTTCTGTGTTAGATCAAAGACGCTTATCTGTCCTTCGTACTGTATCGCGGCGGCAGACACCAGTGCAACCTGCTGAGACACGCAGGCACGGTTGATAAGAAAACGTGTCTCGAAATTATCGGTTGCATCGATCACGCAATCAACATCAGTTATCAGTGATTCGAGTTCATCCAGTGTTAATTTTTTATCGATGCTGTTGATCGTTACTTCAGGGTTTATCCTGCGTAAAGTATTTTCTGCAGAACTGACTTTGCTGTTGCCGATACTGTCGACATTATGAATGATCTGGCGCTGCAGGTTGCTGTTATCGACTGTGTCGAAATCAACCAGCGTCAGAGTGCCGACGCCAGCTGCGGCAAGATACATGGCGGCGGGGCTGCCCAGGCCGCCAATACCCATGATGATGATGTGTGCATCCTGCAATCGCTGCTGCCCTTCGATACCGAAGTGCGGCAGCATTATCTGCCGGCTGTAGTGTAGCAGCTGTTCATCATTAAAATTAATTTCGTTATCTGACATAGTAGATTCCACGTTGTCATCTCGAACACATGTGAGAGATGACAGGCTTTCTATAGTTTACCGGCAGTCATCCGTGTGTGTCCCGATAAATCCTGGCGTTGTTGAATGTCTGTGTAAGCATTTTTGGAAAAACAGTCGGCTACCAGTTGGTCTTGATTATAACCGTGTTCGACGATCAGCCAGCCATTTTCGGCCAGGTGGTTTTTTGCCTGGGCGCATAAGTGCTCGATGTCATCCATACCGTCATCACCCGAAACTAACGCGCTTCTCGGTTCAAACCGAACATCTCCCTGAGACAGGTGCGGGTCGTCACTGCAGATGTAGGGCGGATTGCTGACGATGACGTCAAAATCTTTTTCTGTGATGTCGCTGAACCAGTCACTGTGTATCAGTGTGATATCTGTCTGCTGTATCTTCGTGTTCTTTGCGGCAAGTGACAATGCCTGCTCAGATATGTCACTGGCGAAGATAGACCAGTCAGGTTTTTCCCGGGCGATCGATATCGCGATAGCGCCAGTTCCAGTACCCATGTCCAGCAGCTTCAGGTTTGTATCGTCAGCGAATTTCTCGAGGATAAATTCGACCAGCAGCTCAGTTTCCGGGCGCGGGATAAGTGTGCTGTCATCGACATGAAGATTTGATGACCAGAATTCTCTTGTACCGGTCAGGTGTGCGACCGGTATGCCGCTTGCTCTCTGCTGGATCAACTGCTGGTATCGTGCAGCCTGTTCCTTGTCCAGGTCTTTTTCAGGCCATGCCGCCAGGTGGGCTGTATTACAGTTGAGGCTAAACGCTAACAGGACCTGGCCATCTAAGACGGCACTCGGGCTTGATCCTGCAAGGTCTGTCTTCGCGAGCTGAAGTGCTTGATGAATGTTCATCTGTGGGCGTTATATTTTTCCGGGGTTTTATTCGCCGGACAGGGAGGCCAGTTGTTCAGCCTGATACTCATTGATCAGCGGTTCGACGACCTGCTGCAGGTCACCCTGGATGATCTCATCGAGTTTATATAAGGTAAGGTTTATTCGGTGATCGGTGACTCGCCCCTGCGGGTAGTTGTAGGTGCGGATGCGTTCAGAACGGTCACCGCTTCCGACCAGGCTCTTTCTCGTCTGTGCCTGTTCTGCCTGCTGTTTTTCGATCTTCGCGTTCATGATGCGTGACTGCAATAATGACATCGCCCGTGCTTTGTTCTTATGCTGCGAGCGTTCATCCTGGCATTCGACGACCGTGCCCGTGGGGATATGGGTGAGGCGTACCGCCGAATCGGTTTTGTTTACGTGCTGGCCGCCCGCACCAGAGGCACGGAAGGTGTCGACGCGCAGATCGGCAGAGTTGATCTCTACCTGTTCGACATCGGCTATCTCGGGCAGTACGGCGACCGTTGCAGCAGAGGTGTGCACGCGCCCCTGTGATTCTGTTTCCGGAACGCGCTGTACCCGGTGGGCGCCGGATTCAAACTTCAGTTGCGAATAGGCACCATTACCGATAATGCGGGCGATGATCTCTCTGTAACCGCCATGTTCACCGATGTTCTGGTTGATGATCTCGACCTGCCAGCGTTTTAACTCGGCAAACCGGCTGTACATGCGAAACAGGTCGCCAGCGAATATAGCCGCTTCATCGCCGCCGGTTCCGGCACGTATTTCGAGAAAGATGTTGCTCTCATCGTGCGGGTCTTTAGGCAGCAGCAATTTCTGTAATTCGAGCTCCAGTGTTTCGATTTTTTCACTGGCGTCCTTCTTCTCTTCTTCTGCCATCTCCCTGACGTCGGCATCGTCATCTTTCAGCATCTCTTCAGACGCCTGCAGGTCTTCTTGTGCACTGTTGTAATTCTGAAAGCAGTTAACAACGGGCTCGAGTTGCGCGTACTCCTGTGAGAGCCCGCGGAACTGGTTCTGATCACCGATGATGTCAGGATCTGCCAGTAATCCGGCGATCTCTTCATGCCTGTCTGACAGGGTATGTAATTTATTGAGTATGGAGTCTTTCATAAGCCCGGATGTTTTATAGGAATGCAGAATTTTGGGAGGATCTCAGTGAGTTAGTTTGAGTGATTCGTCGAAAAGCATAGCAGTCGCTATGGTTGCAGGCGAATCGCTC
>DAOVJH010000484.1 GCA_030673345.1 Pseudomonadota bacterium | reverse complement strand
CAGTTAAGTCTTCAGACATGCGTTTGGTTAGAGTAAGGATCAATACCCGTTCATTTTTTGGTACGCGCAAGTTTATTTCAGACAACACATCATCAACCTGCGTCGCCACAGGCCGTACTTCGATCAGTGGATCAAGCAAACCTGTCGGCCGCACAACCTGTCTCGCTACAGCATCAGCATGTTCGTCTTCATAAGGCCCAGGTGTTGCAGACACGTATAACGTCTGTGGTGACATCGCGACAAATTCATCAAAACGAAGCGGCCGATTATCTAATGCAGAAGGCAGACGAAAACCAAAATTCACCAGATTTTCTTTGCGCGAACGGTCACCTTTATACATGGCACCAATCTGCGGTACTGAGACATGGCTTTCATCGATTATTAATAACGCTTCTTTGGGCAGGTAATCGAACAGACATGGTGGCGGTTCGCCGGGCGCACGGTTTGATAGATAACGCGAGTAATTTTCTATACCGCTGCAATAACCCAGCTCACGCATCATCTCGATATCAAACTGTGTGCGTTGTTCCAGTCGTTGCGCTTCTACCAGTTTGTTATTGTCACGCAGCTCGATCAGGCGCTCACGCAGTTCTACTTTGATATGTTCGATCGCCCCAAGAATCACTTCACGCGGTGTAGCGTAATGTGTTTTTGGATAGACCGTAATACGCGCCACTTTTTTAATAATCTCGCCGGTCAGCGGATCAAAGATACTGAGATTTTCGATCTCTTCATCAAACAGCTCGACGCGTATAGCTTCACGCTCTGAGTCTGCCGGGTGAATATCGATCACCTCACCCCTTACCCGATAGGTACCACGGCGTAATTCGACATCGTTTCGCAGATACTGCAATTCTGCCAGCCGTCTTAAGATATGGCGCTGATCCACTATATCACCACGCACCAGGTGCAATATCATGGCGAAATAAGATTCCGGGTCGCCTAGTCCATAGATCGCCGAGACTGTGGCAACGATGATAGTATCCTCCCTCTCCATCAGCGCTTTAGTAGCAGACAGCCGCATCTGCTCGATATGTTCATTCACCGAAGCGTCTTTTTCGATGAAAGTATCACTCGCCGGAACATAGGCTTCTGGCTGGTAATAATCATAATAAGAAACAAAGTACTCTACAGCGTTGTTCGGGAAGAACTCCTTCATCTCACCGTATAACTGCGCTGCCAGCGTTTTGTTCGGCGCCATGATGATAGTCGGCCGCTGCAGCTTCTCTATGACATTAGCAACCGTAAATGTCTTGCCCGAACCGGTTACCCCTAACAGGGTCTGCCTGGCGAGACCATTCTCAAAACCATCGATCAAGGTCTTTATGGCTTCCGGTTGGTCACCTGTGGGCTGATATTCGGTTTGAAGTTCAAATTTTTTCAACATAATCAT
>DAOVJH010000147.1 GCA_030673345.1 Pseudomonadota bacterium | reverse complement strand
GTTGCTCAGCAAGGATAAATCAACGCCGATTAATTTTGCTGCCGCTTTCCAGCGTTCTTCTACCGGGGTATTAAAGATGATCTGTTCATCAGCCGGGCAGCTAAGCCAGGTATTGCTCGCCATCTCCTGTTCTAGCTGCCCTGCAGACCAGCCAGCATAACCCAGGGCGACTATACAGTCTTCAGGGCCTTCATCGTTGGCGATGGCCTGCAGGATATCTTTTGATGTGGTCAGTGCAACACTGTCTGTGACCACCAGGCTTGATGACCAGTTTCCGGTTGGGCGGTGCAGGATAAATCCGCGTCCCTGATCGACCGGACCGCCGATAAAGATAGACTGATCTTTATCGTAGCTGCCGCTGCTCTCAATTTTCATCTCTGCGATAACCTGTTTTAAACTTATATCTGTTTGCTGATTGATGATGACGCCAAAGCTGCCGGATTCATCATGTTCACAGATATAGGTGACCGCCTGGTTAAAAAAACCATCGTTCAGTGATGGCATGGCGATGAGGAAGTGTCCGGTCAGGTTGTCGCCTGCGGGACTGGTTCCTTCTGTAGGGGTCTCTGTCATATGTTGTCAGAGTTGTTTATCGGGTACGCAGGCCGCTGTTGTTCAAAAACTCCCAGCTACGTGTGATATGGATGACATCGGTTTCTGCGTGAAGTTTTTTAGAGAAAGCAGAGAAAGGCGCTGCCAGTCTAACGATGCGCTTTGCAGCGTCATCGAGGATCTGGTGGCCAGAGGACTGGCGTAGATCCGTTTTTATCAGTTTGCCATCAGCATTGATCACCACATCGAGGATCAACGTGCCACTGAGTTTTTTGCGGCGTGCCTGGTCAGGGTAATTGAGATTGCCAACACGCTCGACACGATCTATCCACTGTCGCATGTATTTTGCTGGTGCAAATGCTTTGGTGCTCGAGTTCAGGTACTTGGTTCTTTCGATACTTGCTTGTTGTTCGATCGTATTGCTGATCTCTGCTGCCAGTTTTGCTGTCTGTGCGCTCTGGCTGGCATTGGTTTTATCAACCGAGGCATCATCTTCAGCTTTGGCGGAATTTTTTTCGGTGTTGATCGCATATTCAGCATCGGATTGTGTGAGCAACGCCAGTTGTTCACTCTGTTTCTGTTTTTGAATCTGCTGTACGCTGTTCTGTTTTGTTACGCCTGACTGGTCAGACAGGGTAGGTGCGCTGAACAGTTCTCGTGGCCGAGCCTTCTCCTGTGCATCGCCACCGCCTTTTTGAGATACCTGTGCCAGGAAATCCGCTTTTTCGACTTCATCAGGCGATTTGGTCTGTACCAGGATGATGTCCAGCGCTGGCGCGGTTTTGCTGTCAGCCGGTGGTGAAACGCTGAAAGTTACACCCAGGATAAGCATGCCATGAAATATCGTGGCAAGAAAAAAAGTCATGCCAAAGCGATCTGTGTCAGTAACTTTTGGTTGTATTGTTCTTCGTTTACTCATTTTTTCTCAGGACACCCTGTAGTCATGATATCCGGCCGTGTATTTTATAATTATTATTTCTGACTGATTATAGTTCTTCCTTTACAATTATGTGCAAAGTCGGTGATTTATCAAGGAATTTAAGACGATTTTTCATCGCTTCCGTGATATGAATATCACCTTTGGCGTCTATCAGCATGATATATCTGACGCCCATATTTTTTGCAGTCTGGCGCCAGCGTTTGCTGCCCGCGACCAGGATTGCGGTAGCAGCAGCGTCAGCAAGTCCAGCATCGGAATGTATGATGGTGACCGATTGCACATCTTTGGTCGGGTAACCGGTTTCAGGATCAAGTATGTGGTGGTATCTCTGCCCCTGAAAATGGTAGCTGCGCTCGTAGTCGCCCGATGTAAAAACGCTCTCGTCACCCTGTACTTCGACACTCGCTAATATAGTGCTGTTGCGCGGATGACGAATACCGATATTCCATGGCCGGTCACCGTGCTGTCCTATCACGCTGAGGTCGCCGCCGGCATTGATAACAGCGTTGTGAATGCCCAGTGTTTTTAACTGTTCGATCTCCAGTGTGATGGCGTATCCTTTTGCAAAGGCGCCAAAGTTTAATGCTACAGCGGAATTCGTGCTGATCAGGTGATTGTTCTCATCGATGGATAAGTCGCTCATCAGGGGTTTTTTTCTGACTATGTTCTGTATGCGTTTTTCGTCAGGCGGGCGTATGGTTGATTCCTGATGCCGGTGGAACTGCCAGAGATTGATCAGCTTGCCTATGGCCGGGTTAAAATAATTACCGCTCTGTTCGCTTAATGAGATCGATGTTTTTATTATCGGCACCAGGTGTTCGGGTAAGGGGATGTCAGTATTACCCTTCGCCAGTTGTTCGTTGATCTTTGACAGATCACCGTCGGTCCACGGAGACCAGTGTTGATGGTAGTCGTCAAAATCTTTTTGCAGCAGCTCGAAAGCGGCATCAGCCTTCTTTTTGTCGGTGTCGATTAAGGTGATATCGACCAGGGTGCCAAAGGTGAAAATACTGTAGTTGAATTCTTTGTCAGGCTGCTCGCAGGCGCTGAGAAAGAGACAGCTGAATAGCAGGACAGACGGCAGCGCTGCCAGTGACAGTATGCTGGCGGCCTGGCGGCGGTATCGATACCGCCGTTTATTTACTGGATAAGGTGCTGTTCTATGCATCGCATTAAATCGCCAGCGATATCCAGTGAGTAGATCTGGTCGAGTTCCCGGATGCAGGTTGGACTGGTGATGTTAATCTCGGTCAGATAATCACCGATGATATCGATGCCGGCAAACAGGATGCCCTGCTGTTTTAATACGGGTCCGACCTGTTGACAGATCCAGCGGTCACGCTCGCTGAGTTCGACGCCGACGCCGGTACCGCCCGCCGCCAGGTTGCCGCGCGTTTCACCTGAGGCGGGTATACGGGCAAGTGCATAGGGTACAGCTTCACCGTCTACTAGTAATACACGTTTATCACCCTGCGTTATCTCGGGGATGAACTGCTGTGCCATGACGGTTCGTTTCTCGTTCTCTGATACGGTTTCCAGAATAACCGAAAGGTTATGATCATGCGGGTTGACCCGGTAGATAGAAGCACCGCCCATACCGTCGAGTGGTTTTAGTATTACATCCTGTTGTTCATCCTGATATCGGTCAGTGATGAAATCACGCAGGCGCTTCTTACTGCGGCTGACCATGAACGGTGTGCAGCATTGCGGAAATTGAGTGATGAACATTTTTTCATTGAAGTCTCGCAAACTGGCTGGCTTGTTGACGATGAGTGTTCCGAGCTGTTCCGCCAGCTGCAGTATATAAGTACTGGTGATGTACTCCATGTCAAATGGCGGGTCTTTACGCATCAGTATCGCATCCAGTGACGCCAGATTGATGTCCAGTTCGGTATCGAAGTCAAACCAGTGGTCGCTATTGTCTTCTACCCGTGTGATCCTGCTCAGGGCCCAGGGTTTTTCATTTTTCGTGTAGAGGTCTGGTTGATAGATAGTATGGATTTCCCAGCCTAATTTTTGTGCTGCCAGCATCATAGCGAAGCTGCTGTCTTTTTTGATGTTTATAGACTGCAGCGGATCCATGACGATGCCTAATTTGATGCTCATGAGAACCTCCATACATTTTTGAACAGGTGTTTATCAGGTAATTCTAACAGTAATCTAAGGTTTTTTTGTGTCGAAAAAATGTCAATAATTCTCGAGTAAGCAAAATCTTAGCCAATAATGTTCAAGTTTTAATGAATTGTTGGCAATACCCAGAATGTGGTCTACATTTAAGTTATCTAGTGTCTTTTTTTTGGGGATAGTCAATTCTATTGACGATGTGAAGGTACAGCAATGGCTGAAGAGAATATGTTATGAGTGACCTGAAAGTAATGGTCATTGATGACAGTAAAACAATAAGGCGAACAGCGGAAAACCTGCTTAAGAAAGAAGGTTGTGAAGTGGTGACGGCGGTTGATGGTTTTGAAGCGCTATCAAAAATTGCTGAAAATAAGCCTGATATTATTTTCGTGGATATCATGATGCCACGCCTTGATGGTTACCAGACCTGCGCCCTGATAAAGAACAATAAAACCTTTAAGGATACGCCGGTGATAATGCTATCAAGTAAAGATAGTATTTTTGACCGTGCTCGTGGACGTATAGTGGGTTCGACACAATATCTGACTAAACCTTTTACCAAGGAAGACTTGATCGGCGCAATAAAAGAATTTGCGTCAGCGAATTAAAGGGCGAGTTAGCCGTCATTATAGAGACGCAATGATTGCGTTGGTTAAAAAGTATAAAGGATACTGAATGTGATCAAAAGGGTTCATTCAATTAAAAATTTAGTAGTGAGTAAGTAGTTATGGCAAAAGTAATGATAGTAGATGATTCACCAACAGAGGTGCATGTATTGCAAACCATGTTGACTAAAAACGGTCATGAAGTAGTGGTAGCTACTTCAGGTGAAGACGGTGTAGAGATGGCAAAAACAGAAAAGCCAGATTTGATTTTGATGGATGTTGTGATGCCGGGTATGAATGGTTTTCAGGCAACACGGCAGATATCAAAAAATACAGAGACTTCATCTATTCCAGTGATTATGGTGACAACGAAAGACCAGGAAACAGATAAGGTCTGGGCGATGCGACAGGGTGCCAAAGATTACATCGTGAAACCGGTACAGGAAAAAGCATTGATAGAACATGTGAATATGGTGTTGTCTGCCTGAATACATGGTGCTGAGTAATACAGGTATAAAAATTGAGTTTTATTGTAGACCATAAGAATAATAAATGAATACGAGCGACCCATTTAATCTATTGCTGGATCTTGAGAAGAGAACCCTTAAGGGTTCATCTGGGTTGCCTGCACTTGACCTCGTTGAGGAGGAGTGGGTCGGCGTCGGTTTCAGGATAGGCGATTCAAGATTGATAGCACCGATGTCAGAAGTTAAAGAGATCCTTGATCTGCCTGAGTATACGATGGTGCCAGGCG
>DAOVJH010000029.1 GCA_030673345.1 Pseudomonadota bacterium | reverse complement strand
TAGACCTGTTTTTCAGGGCGCAGCCTGAGCTCATCATCCTGGAAGTAGGCCTGGGTGGCCGGCTGGATGCAGTCAATATCATGGATGCAGACGTCAGCGTATTGACATCTATCGCCATAGACCATGTCGACTGGCTGGGGGATAACAGGGAATTAATCGGTTTTGAAAAAGCGGGTATCTTTCGTGCCGGTAAGCCGGTGGTCTGTGGCGAGGTCCAGCCGCCAGAAAGTGTTTTAGCTGAAGCCGAGAAAAAATACTGTGAGCTGTTGCTGACCGGGCGTGATTTTTCCGTCTTGAGTGAAGGCGGTGCAGCGAGTGATAACTGGATACTTAATAGCCGCTATGGTGATATGACCGGTCTGCCAGCGCCGAATCTAACCGGTGAATTTCAAAAGAACAATGCAGCGACAGCCATTGTCGCCCTGCAGGCCTTACGATCAAAAGGCCTGTTGGCTTCAGATATT
Organism: Pseudomonadota bacterium; assembly: GCA_030673345.1. Lineage (GTDB taxonomy): Bacteria > Pseudomonadota > Gammaproteobacteria > SZUA-229 > SZUA-229. Next base: position 9,102 of record DAOVJH010000029.1, on the reverse strand, counting down.
GATATTATGAATGCCGCACGTTCGGCATTGGGCCGGATTAATCTGAGTGGCCGTTTTCAGAAACTGAAAAGCCAGCCACAGGTGTTCGTTGATGTTGCACATAACCCGCAGGCGGCAATAGCCCTGTCGTCTCAGCTAAAGTTAACGGCGCTAGATGAAGGAAAAACCTGGGCGATCGTCGCCATGCTGGCGGATAAAGATGTCGTTGGTGTACTGGAGAAAGTTGCTGGCGATATCGATAACTGGTGTTTTTCCGGTCTGCATAACATACCGCGGGCTATGTCAGCAGAGGCATTATTTAAGCGTTTACCAGATGATTTTTTTGTACTGGAAAAGGCCGTTATAACGGATGAAAATCGACACGAATTAGCGCTGAATCAGTGTACAATGCTGTCTGAAACGGTGCTGCTGACAGAGGCTGTAGAGAAAGCCTGTGACAGTGTGCTGTCTGAAGCTGCCGATGATGACCGTATTATAATTTTTGGATCGTTTTATACGGTGACCGAAGCAATGAATTATTTTTCTGCACTGAATGATAAAGAACATGATCGATAGAACCATGACAGGATTGATGAGTTAATGGAAGCTCCTTTACAACAACGTGTCGTCGGTGCCATCGTTCTGGTTACGCTTGGTGTGATCTTTATTCCCGCGCTGCTCGATGGCTCTGGTTATAAATCTCGTAAGGTGCAGGATATCGAGATCAAGGAAAAGCCTGAATTTTCACCGTTAATTCAAAAGAAAGTAACACCGATTCCAACACCTTTACAGGATAATAAGAAAGAGCAGGCTGAGGCTCAAAAAGCTGACCCCAGGCAAGCACATAAAAAGCCGATCAAAACCTTTGCATTGCAGGTCGGCACATTTGCCAGTAATGAGAACGCGGAAAAAATGCGCGACAAGATGAGGAAGGCCGGTTATACCGCATTTGTTCATAAATCGGTAGCCAAAGGAAAAACCAGCTATAAAGTCAGAATCGGTCCCGAGGTTGAACGCAGCGTCCTGGAAAAAGTGAAAAAGAATGTTAAAAAAGCACAGAAGATTGATAGCTACATAGTCAATCACCCATAGATCCGAGAAACGCACTGGATAATATAAATAATCATACTTTTTTAAGCCAAGTTTTCACAATGCCGGCAAAAGCGTATAATACCCATTTAGAAAAACACATGTGACCTTCATGACAGTTGTAGACGTAGTCGTAATATTTGTAATCTTCCTCTCTGCTCTATTCAGCCTGATCCGTGGTTTTGTTAAAGAAGCCATTTCGCTGGCGACATGGATCATCGCTATCTGGCTAGCAGCAACATTTGCACCCAGGCTGGCAGTAGCCCTGCCTAACAGTATCGAGTCTGAAGCAGTACGCCAGGCTATCGGTTTCGGTGTGTTGTTCGTACTGACTTTAGTGGTCGGTGCAATCGTAAATACACTGGTCAATCAGGTCGTGAAAAAAACAGGGCTTTCAGGTGCAGACCGTGTCTTCGGTATCGCATTTGGTATCTTACGCGGTGGTTTGATCATCATCGTCTTTGTTGTTATCGGAGGCATGACGCCACTTCCTGATGCCGAATGGTGGCAGTCATCGACCTTGCTGCAATGGTTTGAGAGCGCAGCCATGGTCATTCAGGAATATATCCCGCAAGACCTTAAACTTTCTTATTAACCTGTGAATTAAGCGGATATTTCATATGTGTGGTATTACCGGTATCGTCGCGCACAGCGCAGTCAATCTTGACCTATATGAATCACTGTCTGTTCTGCAGCACCGTGGTCAGGATGCGGCGGGCATAACAACCTGTGAAAACGGCCGTTTCTATATGAAGAAGGGCAATGGCCTGGTGCGTGATGTTTTCTACAAGAAGCATATGCAGCGCCTGCCGGGAAAGATGGGCATCGCTCATGCGCGTTATCCGACCGCTGGTACCTCTTCATCAGCTGAGGCACAGCCACTGTATGTAAACTCACCTTACGGCATTGCGCTGGCACATAATGGCAACCTCACCAATGCCGAGCATTTGAAAGAAGAGTTGTTTCAGACAGATCTAAGACACTTGAATACAGATTCTGATACCGAAGTACTGCTAAATATCTTTGCCCACGAGCTGCAGTTAAAAGCGAAACCTGACTTTGATTACGAAGATTTATTTACCGCTGTTGAAGAGATTCATCGGCGTTGCCGTGGCGGCTATGCCGTGGTCGCTATGGTGGTTGGCAAGGGTGTATTAGCTATACGAGATCCACATGGTATCCGTCCGTTGTGCTTCGGTGTCCGTGAGACTGAACAGGGCCCTGATTACATGATCGCCTCCGAGAGTGTCGCACTGCAGGCGCAGGGGTTCGATCTGATACGTGATGTCGAGCCGGGCGAAGCGATCTTCGTCAGTGAAGATGGTGAGCTCTTTAATAAACAATGTGCGCAGGATCCGCAGCTGTCACCTTGCATCTTTGAGTATGTTTATTTTGCGCGTCCCGATTCTATCATCGACGGTGTATCCGTCTATAAATCACGTCTTCGTATGGGGCAGACGCTGGTGCAGAAAATTTTGCGTGAGATGCCTGATCACGATATCGATGTGGTAATCCCGATTCCTGATACCAGCCGCAGCACAGCCCTTGAGGTGGCATACCATCTCAACGTCAAGTACCGCGAAGGTTTTATTAAAAACCGCTACATCGGGCGCACCTTTATCATGCCCGGGCAGAAAGAACGTAAAAAATCTGTTCGCCAGAAACTGAATCCGATAGAGCTGGAGTTTGCCGGTAAGACAGTTCTGCTGGTCGATGATTCGATCGTACGCGGTACCACATCCAAGCAGATCGTGCAGATGGCTCGTGAGGCCGGTGCTAAAAAAGTGTACATGGCATCCGCCGCGCCACCGGTGAGACATCCGAACGTCTATGGCATCGACATGGCGTCACATGAAGAGTTCGTCGCGCATGACAGAACGGTCGAGGAGATCCAGGAGATCATCGGCGCTGACTGGCTGGTCTATCAGGATCTCGATGACCTGATAAAAGCCGTTCGAAAAGGTAATGAGGCGATAAGCAAATTTGACTGTTCATGTTTTGATGGTGTGTACGTTACGCAGGATATCGATGATGCATACTTCAAGCACCTGAATAACCGACGAAACGATGCGGCAAAACAGAAAAACAATAAAGAGGCTACTCAGCTGTAACACGGCCCGATGTTAGCCTGATGCCTGTAAATAGACTATTTACAGTATCACTCGGGTGGAACCAGTCCCATGGATTTTGCCAGTAAGCCCATAGCCAGCATCAACCAGAATACGATGCCCAGTGCTATAAGCACATAATTCCACACGCTGTATTTGTGGTTTAAATATCCCAGCATATCATTGTTTATCCGATTAGCTGTCGCCTGTACTACGGCCAGCGGGTAGACGCTTAATATGAACATCAGCAGCGAAATGATGATGACCGTGTTACTCGAAATACTTTCCTGTAAGTTGGTGCTCATTGATATACGGTCAAGCAGGTTGCCGATGATGACTGCGCCGACAAAGAGTGTTGCCAGTACATTGGCGTTAAACTTGTGTTTTTTCTCAAGCCTGGCCGCGCTCTTATCAATGCGGTTGAACAGAGAATGCGTGAAAAATATCGAGAAGATGGCGCGCAAAAAGGGAAAAATTTTCTTGTCCATCTTCGGCTGCTGTAACTTCCAGTTTTTATAGAACCAGTAGATTCCGTAAGTACCAAAGCTGAGCAGATATAGCGTTATAAGTTTGCCTTCAGAGACGGGAAAGTATTCCAGTTCATTTTCTGTATCTGGTTCATGGCTGTTTGCCATGTCATCTGGCTGAATGGCAACCGGTTTTTTAGTTTGATCACTATCTGTTTGAAGTTCTGTGTCGGATTCGTTCATGAAACTTTACTCACGTCTAAGCTGCCATGCAGAATAATATGCCGGCTTCGATTTTAATTTCGATTCTAACGCAGTTTTTTCATAAGGACAGCTCTATTTAATATAAGCTATTGATTATGCTTTCAACTGTGTGATACTTTGGATTCATTGGGGCAAGGTACTAAAAGTGAATTCGATAAACATCAATGTAACACAGCAACAGCTGCAACTGCTGGATGAAGAGGGTAAGCTGCTTCATCGATATCCGGTGTCGACTTCTCGATATGGAGCCGGTAGTGAAAATGGCAGTGAGAAAACGCCGTTGGGCTTGCATCGCATCAAAGACAAACTCGGTGGCGCTATGCCAGTGAATGAGGTCTTTATCGGCCGAATCCCTCACGGTAACCTGGAAGAATGTGCCGAGCGCGGCGTCGAATTGCCGGATGATGTCATCATGAGTCGTATCATGTGGCTGGAAGGTATGGAGCCTGGGCGAAACCAGGGGGGATATGTGGATACTTATCAGCGTTACATTTATATCCATGGTACCAATCATGAAGACAGCATGGGCACTCCTTCCTCTATAGGCTGCATTCGAATGCGCAATCAGGATGTGGTCGAATTGTTTCGGCTGGTCGAAGTGGGCAGTGAAGTGCTCATAGAAGAATAGAGATAAGGAACAATTGTTAAAGAGTTATACGATGACAGATAGAGATAATAAGATAGACACAGATGGCTTAAGCTTTGCGACACGTGCTGTACGTGAGGGGCAGGTGCGCACAAATGAAAATGAACACAGCGAGCCAATATTTCCAACATCCAGTTATGTGTTTGCATCAGCGGCAGAAGCGGCCGCCCGGTTTTCTGGTGAAGAGCCGGGCAATATCTACTCGCGTTTTACAAACCCGACAGTAAGAACGTTCGAGAAACGGCTGGCATCACTGGAGATGGCAGAATGCTGTGTGGCGACTGCGTCAGGCATGTCTGCAATCACCGCGACGATTCTGGGACTGCTGAAAATGGGTGACCATCTCGTTTCATCTCGCAGCATCTTTGGTACCACGACGGTATTGCTGACCAATATCGTTGCCAAGTTAGGTATAACGACGACTTTTGTCGAGCTTTCAAACCTGTCGGCATGGGAAAAAGCGATAACACCTGAAACAAAACTACTGTTTCTGGAAACACCGTCTAACCCTCTGACAGAACTGGTCGATATCGCCGCATTGGCTGAGATCGCACATAAACACGGCTGCCTGTTAGCGGTAGATAACTGTCTGTGTACGCCAGCGCTGCAGCAGCCCATAACCCTGGGTGCCGATATCGTTATTCATTCAGCGACCAAGTATATAGACGGTCAGGGCCGCTGCATGGGTGGTGCCGTATGTGGTACAAACGATGTAGTAGGCGATGGCGTGTTCGGATTTTTACGCAGCGCAGGTCCCACTATGAGTGCTTTCAATGCCTGGGTTTTCCTCAAGGGTCTGGAGACATTAAAGCTGCGTATGCAGGCGCATTCTGCTGCGGCACAGGAACTGGCGGAGTGGTTAGAACAGCTGCCTGAGGTAAAAAGAGTATATTACCCGGGGCTGGAGAGCCATCCGCAACATGCACTGGCGAAGACGCAGCAATCGGGTTTCGGTGGCCTGTTATCGTTTGAACTAAATGGCGGTAAAGAAGAGGGCTGGCGTTTGATCGATGCGACGGAACTGCTTTCGATCACGGCCAACCTGGGTGATACCAAGACAACTATCACTCACCCGGCAACCACCACACATGGCCGGTTGACACCCGAGCAGCGAACGGAGGCGGGTATATCAGATGGCCTGATCCGTGTGGCTGTCGGACTGGAAGATATCGAAGATATCAAGGCCGACCTGTTACGCGGCATGCGTTAGTGAGTGTTTTGCACGAAACATCCTTTCCGCTATGGCTGCGTTAAAAATAGTCTTATCCTAACGAAAAACCCACATCGTGCAAAACACTCACAGTAAGTGATATCAGAAGTATATGACCGAACTTACTGCACGTGAATTACTCGTCATGTTGTACCAGACAGCACTGGATGCGGTTGACGGTCGTTACCTGGTTAACCAGTGGTATCGTCAGCTTGAAGGCGATGATAAAAAACCATTCACCCACTGTGTCGCTATCGGTAAGGCTGCTGCTGCAATGTTACAGGGAGCTTTTGATAGTGTACCAACGTTAAAACGATCACTGTTGATCTGTCCACCGTCGAAGATTACTCGACAACTCAAGAAAAACAAAAACCTTCACTGTGTAGCCTCATCCCATCCGATACCGGATGAACGTTCGATTGCGGCAGGAAAGACCCTGGTCGATTTCTTAACCGGCCTGAACGAAGGTGATGAATTACTATTTTTAATCTCTGGCGGCGCATCATCATTAGTCGAAGTGCCGATCGATGGTATAGATCTCCAGCAGTTACAGGAGATTAATCAATACCTGTTGTCTAGCGGAAAAGACATTCATAAAATAAACGCCTGGCGGCAACAGTTTTCAAAAATAAAAGGCGGTGGTTTACTCGATAGTATAAAAATACCTTCAGTTACTCAGCTGCTGCTCTCCGATGTAAAAGACGATAGAGCAGAATTCATTGGTTCTGGCTTACTGGTAGGCGCATCAATATTGCCTGATGCTGATGAATTCCTCACGACATTATCTTCGAAAGATAAGCGAAAAACAGAAAAATCACCGGTCGCTGTAGATACACATATCATCGGTAATATAAACCTCGCCAAGCAGGCAGTACACGATGCGGCAAAAGCTGAAGGCCTGGCTAGTTACATCTACGAAAAATTTCTTGAAGGTGATGCCTGCGAGGTAGCAAAAAATCTTTATGAAATATTGCGTGAAGCCGAACCGGGCATATACATCTGGGGTGGTGAGACCACGGTCTGTTTGCCAGAGCGTCCCGGTATGGGCGGGCGAAATCAAACGCTGGCACTGGCTTTCGCCAAACAGCTGCTTGATCACCCAGATCTTCACCTGCTGGCAGCAGGTACAGATGGCGTCGATGGCAATTCCAATTGTGCAGGCGCAATGGTTTCGATGTACACCGCATTAAAAGCAGGAAAGATGGGCTTTGATATGCAGCAGGAAATAGATAAGGCCAATGCGGGCAATGTTTTGATGGCAACAAATGATCTGGTGCAGGGAGGCCACAGTAATACAAATGTCATGGATATTGTTATTGCCTACGTTATGAAATAACGGAATTATTTTTAGATTATTGTGTCACAGCGGTTATGAAAAAAATATTATTACTCATCGTATTTATCCTTCCAGTAAATATTCAGGCAAAAGGTGTCGATGCTATAACAGCTGCGGATGATGTGATGATTGTGAGCAGCCCTGAGAATCGCGTCGTCCTGCTCGAGCTCTATACTTCTGAAGGCTGCAGCAGCTGCCCACCGGCAGACCGTTTTTTAAGTGAATTAAAAGCAGCGGGCATAAGTGATAAACAGCTGATCCCGGTAGCATTTCATGTCACTTATTGGGACTATATCGGCTGGAAAGACCCATTTGCAAAAAAACAGCATGATGAACGTCAGCGAACACTGGCGAACAAGAAAAAGAAAGCAACGGTCTATACACCACAATTTCTCCTCTCTGGTGATGATTACCGCAGTTATGCGACTTTTAGTGAAGATGTTAATAAGCTGGCATCACAGAGATCAACCGTTGATCTCCTGCTGTCCGCCCATGTTTTGCCTGATCACGAAACGGCTGACAAACTGCATCTGAATCTGAAAACAGATATCACAGCGAGTGAGGTTAAAGATGTCGGTTTTTATTTTGCCGTGATCGAAAATAATCTGGCCAGCGATGTTAAAGATGGAGAAAATGAAGGGGAAGTGTTACAGCATGACTATGTAGTAAGGCAGTTTTTAGGACCTTACTTCCAGAGTAAACCTGAACACACACAGATTCGAGAACAGACTATCGTTCTTCAGCCAGAATGGAAGAGAAAGGATTTAAGTGTTGTGGTATTTGCTGAAAATCCGCAAACGGGTGAGGTGTTGCAGGCAGTCAGGTTAGGACCGTTCTGATATCGGGATATTATTTTTTATCCTGAGGCTTATGACCAAATCCCAGGACGGCATAGATGGGGCAGAAAGCCGCGATGCCGGAGATAAGCGGTATCAGGCCAAGCCAGCCCAGTTTCCACAGGTGCATCCACTCAAGGCTCAGGTATGATGTCTGAGGTCCGAACCACGCCAGGGCGATGAGAATAAGCCCAAAGAAAACTCTTAAAAATTGGTCAAGACTGTCTACATTACACATCTAGATATACGCTAACGCTGAAATACTTAATACGGCCAGCATTATAATATATTTATGAAAAGCCGTCCCTGACTCTCATTAACAATTTATTAAAAATTATTTTGCAGAACAGGTTTTAAAGCCAAATATCTTGTAAGCAGGACAAAACTTAAAAGTACCCGTAGCTAAAGGAACAATGCCAATCCAGCCCCAAACGACATTTTGGCCGATGATGTGCTCACCAAAAAATACCAGGCTGATCAAAAATAAACCTGCAATTATACGAACGATACGATCGATTCCACCAACGTTACACATGATAAATACTCCAGTTAAATTTTAAGACACGGGTATATTATCGAATGCTAATGGAGTAGTCAGTGACAATGTCACATTGGATCTGACTTTTTTAAAAGCCCTATTGATGACCCAGGGAAGTTAATAAGCGTTCTGGATACCGGCCAACAACATGCCGGCATGACGGTACTATGGGTTGGCGATAGCTTCCAACGCAGTCTGGTTGACGATTTTTATATTGCCGCGATTGATGATTATATAGTCTTTAGATTCCAGCTCTTTTAACTGACGGCTGATAACTTCGCGCGCGCTGCCCAGTTCTGTTGCGATGTTTTGGTGTGTTGATACGAGCGTATTGTCATCATCACATTGGCTGAGTAGATGTTTTGCCAGGCGTACATCGATTTTCCCAAAAGCGACTTCCTCGACCAATGTGATCAGGTCACTCAGATGAGAAGAGAAAGCAGAGAAAACCATCTCTCTGAACGTGGTCGACTGTTGCAGCGCATTATTGAACTGCGTAGCAGGTATGGCCAGGGCAGTGACCGGCGTTTCCGTTTTTCCTTCGGCGGGATAGTTCTTTTTGCCGAACAGGCAGGATGTTGTTAATACGCAGGCATCACCAGTAAATAAACGATAGAGCAAAATCTCTC
>DAOVJH010000478.1 GCA_030673345.1 Pseudomonadota bacterium | reverse complement strand
ACACCTCATGTTTGATGGATATTTTTGAAAACGAATTCTAACACGCTCTTACTATATAAAATGAACTTACATTCTGTAAGCGACTACAGTAATGGGCACGTGCTAAAGTAGACGATAACTTCAAGACAACACTGATTCGTCATCAGTTCAAAATTTGTCAGAAATAATACCGACCTTATCGCATGATTGATAAACAGAATCTGATCAGACAATTAGCCAAAGTCCTTCCTGGAAGCCAACTACTTCACAGACAGGAAGATTTGAAACCTTATGAATGCGATGCATTATCCGCCTATCAGGTCGTGCCGCTGGCCGTTGCCATCCCGGAAGATATCCAGCAGATAAAAACTATTCTCAGCATCTGCTATAACGATAATGTTGCAGTCGTTGCACGCGGTGCCGGTACCGGACTATCTGGCGGCGCGCTGCCACACGAAAAAGGCATCTTGCTAAGCCTGGCGAAATTCAACAAGATTATCTCTATCAATGCTGATGACAATACCGCTATCGTTCAACCGGGCGTCAGAAACCTGGCTATCTCAGAAGCGGCAAACGAATTTGGTTTATATTATGCACCCGATCCCTCATCCCAGATCGCCTGCTCTATCGGCGGCAACGTAGCAGAAAATGCCGGTGGCGTGCATTGCCTTAAATACGGCCTGACCGTGCATAACATCATTCAGCTAAAAGTATTAACCATGGACGGCGACGAACTGACCATCGGTTGCGACGCACTCGATTCCCCGGGTTATGACCTGCTTGCTCTACTGACCGGCTCTGAAGGCATGCTTGCCATCATCACCGAAATAACAGTCAAACTTTTACCCATTCCGGCCGACGCCAAAGTGTTGATGGCTTCGTTCGATGATATCGCCGTTGCCGGACAGGCAGTCAGTGATGTCATCGCAAAAGGTATCATTCCTGCCGGATTGGAACTGATGGATAATGCGGCGATAAAAGCGGCTGATGATTTCGTCCACGCCGGTTACCCGCATGATGCCGCCGCCATCTTACTGTGTGAGATCGATGGCTCTGTCGAAGAGGTTAACGATCAATTACAGCTGGCTGAAAACATATTAAAACAGTCAGGCGCAACGAAGATTCAGATCGCAAAAGACGAAGCCCAACGAGCACAGTTCTGGGCCGGGCGTAAAGCTGCATTCCCCGCTGTCGGACGTTTATCACCAGACTACTACTGCATGGACGGAACCATCCCGCGCCACCAGATAAGCAACGTATTAAAACGCATCAGTGAACTATCGACCGAATATGGACAGACCGTGGTCAACGTATTCCATGCCGGTGACGGCAATCTACACCCATTGATCCTGTTCGATGCCAATAATGAAGGCGAACTCGAACGTACCGAAGAACTCGGTGGCAAGATATTAGATTTCTGCGTTGAGGTCGGCGGTACCATTACCGGTGAACATGGTGTCGGCATCGAAAAGATTAACCAGATGTGCAACCAGTT
>DAOVJH010000402.1 GCA_030673345.1 Pseudomonadota bacterium | reverse complement strand
TCAAACCTGTTAAATACGATGATCGAGAATACCTTAAATTCAACCCGTACCGATACCGTTGCAGCACAGAAGTTTCTCGACACTCAGATCGCTGAATATGAAAGCCGGCTTACCATCGCCGAGCAGCAACTGGCGGAATTTAAAAAAGCGAACGTCGGCTTTATGCCTGATGAAAAAGGCGGATATTATGCACGTCTACAGCGTGCGCAAGATGCGACAGAAGCGAGTGGTTCCAGTTTGTTGCTGGCGAAACGCCGTTATAGCGAGTTAAAAAGACAGCTCAGTGGTGAAAACCCGATATTGAATAATGAGAGCTATCAGTCGTCGAAAGAAGTCAAGCTTAAACGTTACCAGGAGCAGCTGGATTCATTATTAAACCAGTTCACTGATCAGCATCCTGACGTGCGTTCATTAAAAGCGATCATCGAAGATCTGAAATCAGGCCCTGAAGTAGCTGAGGGAGAAGATGCATCTGTTTCTGGTTCCAGTGAGGTTTCAGAGTTCAATCCAGTCTATCAACAGATGAAAGTCGAATTAAGTAAAGCCAGTGTAGAAGTTGAAACATTAAAGATCCAGTTGAAAGAACAACAGGCTTATGTCGCAAAATTACGGGATTCGATCGATGTCATTCCTGAAGTGGAGGCAAAGCTGGCCAAATTAAACCGTGGTTATGAAGTGATGCGTGAACGTTATCTTGATCTTGTCGAGCGCAGGGAATCAGCACGGCTGGCGCAGAGTGCCGGGCAGAGCGCAGGTGATATTACGTTTCGGGTTATCGAGCCACCGATCGTTCCTTACAAGCCGTCAGGCCCAAATCGACTGTTGTTTTTAAGCGGTGTTTTACTGGCGGCAATGGGGGCGGGCCTGGCATGGAGCTACCTGCGCTATATGCTGAACCCGACATTTATTGATCTGAGGCAGTTAAGTTCTATTACCGGTTTGCCAGTGCTCGGAACGGTGAGCCTGTACCTGTCACCAGAGCACACCAAAAAGCGCCGTTATCAGTTAGCCACTTTTTTATCGGTTACCTTTTTGCTGGTAATCATATTTGGCGGCATAGTATTGTTCCGTGAATCGGGCGTTGCATTTTTTGCGTCAGCAAGGTTATAACAAGATGAGTCAAAACAGAGATAAAAGTGACGTAGGCGTTACCATAACCGATTTGGTCGCCACATCGAAAGAGGCAGGAAGCCAGTTTTTTAAAGAGCCTTCTGACGAAAAAAAGGTAATAAAAACAGAAAAACCTGAGGTTAGGAAGGTCTTTATAGAAGAGCGCTTGCGTTCGATGAATATGCTGGTACATGGCTCAGGCATAGGGCCGCAGTTTGCCGATGAATACCGGCGTATCAAAAGACCGTTGCTATCTAATGCCTTTGGTAAATCTTCATCCCTGGTCGAGAAAGGTAACCTGATACTGGTCACTAGCTCGATACCCGGTGAAGGTAAAACGCACACAGCGATAAATCTCGCATTATCGATAGCACATGAGCGAGACCATACTGTATTACTGGTCGATTGTGATGTCACCAGACACGGCACCAGCCGCATGTTGGGTATCACAGATAAGCCAGGGCTGGTCGATGTGATCGAGAGTGACAATTTTAGTCTCGGTGATGCCTTGTTGCGTACAGATATCCCCGAACTGTGTCTGCTGTCGGCAGGTAAGCAGCATGATTATGTTACCGAGCTGCTGGCCAGTAAAAAGATGTCTGACCTGGTTGCTGAAATCGGTAAGCGTTATGATGACCGGGTAATTATATTTGATGGTCCGCCACTGTTACCGACGCCGCAGACACAGGTACTGACTAGCCTGGTCGGACAGGTCGTTTTTGTCGTTGAGGCGGGAAAAACGCCGCAGGCTCTGGTCGACGAGGCACTGGATATGATCTCTGAGGATCAGGCGACGGGCCTTGTGATGAACAAGAGTGAAGGGCTTTCTGGTCGTAGCGGATATTATTACGGATATTACGGTTCTGAGTAATCATTTCAGAGTTTTAGATGAAAATTCAGAACGCATTAACGGTCGATGTAGAGGACTACTTTCAAGTTTCTGCTTTTGCCAAAAGCATAAAACCTACTGACTGGGATGAGCAGCCGTTACGTGTAGAAAAAAACACGCAGCGTCTGATTGATATGTTTGGTCAGGCCCAGGTAAAGGCAACATTTGTTGTCCTGGGCTGGGTGGCTGGTCGTAATAGAGGTTTGATCCGAGAGATT
>DAOVJH010000338.1 GCA_030673345.1 Pseudomonadota bacterium | reverse complement strand
GGCTGGAAAACCTCGACTAAAAAACCAGTGAAAAATGCTGAGCTGTGGCAGCGGCTGGATCTGGCTGTACAGGCAAACGATGTCAGCTGGCAGTGGGTGAAAGGGCATTCAGGACATGATGGTAATGAATATGCTGATATGTTGGCCAATCGCGGCATCGATGAGATGCAAAATAACGGTAAAGTCTAAATCGTGAACAGTGAAAAACAGACAAACAGCCGACAGATCGTACTTGATACGGAAACCACGGGCTTAGAACCTTCCCAGGGGCATCGTATCATCGAAATCGGCTGTGTGGAGATGATAAACCGGCGCCTGACCGGTAATAATTATCACCAGTATTTACAGCCAGACCGTGAAATCGATGAGGGCGCACAGGCGGTTCATGGTATCAGTAACGAGTTTCTTGCCGATAAACCGCGTTTTCCTGATGTGGTAAAAGATTTCATCGAGTATCTTGATGGTGCAGAATTAATCATTCATAACGCACCGTTTGATGTCGGTTTTATCAACCATGAATTCAAACTGGCAGGTGATGAGTTTGGCAAGGTGGCGACTTATTGCGGTGTAATCGATACCCTGGTCATGGCGCGAAAAATGCGCCCGGGAAAGAAAAATAACCTCGATGTACTGTGTAGAGAATATGATGTAAACAATAAACACCGTGAGCTGCACGGCGCGTTGTTAGACTCTGAGTTGCTCGCTGAAGTCTATCTGAGGATGACGGGTGGTCAGAGTACATTATCACTGGATAGTGAAGAAACATCCGATGCGGCGGGTGGTTCAGCGGTGATAAAGAAGTTATCTGCTGATAGAAAACCGATCAGGATTATCCAGGCGAATGATGAAGAGCTGCAGGCGCATCAGGCTATCGTCGAAAAGATGGGTGATGCTTCTATCTGGAAATAATATCTGCGATTAAGTTCGGTCAGATTTTTAGCTTTAGCGAATCTTCAGAGATCGGGCTTTTTCCCGCTGCCAGTCGCGATCTTTGATCGCTGCTCGCTTATCGTGCTCTTTTTTACCTTTAGCAAGGCCGATATCTATCTTTACCCGGCCATTTTTCTTCCAGAAAAGCGCGAGAGGCACCAGTGTGTATCCTTTGCGTTCGATCTGACCGATCAGGCGGTCGATCTCATGGCGATGCATCAAAATCTTTCGAGACCGCGTGGGACTCGGGTGGATATGTGTCGACGCACTGATCAGGGGTGTGATGGTGCCGCCAACCCATTCAAGTTCGCCATCTTTGACAAAGATATAACTTTCATCGATTTGAACTTTACCGGCGCGCAGGCTTTTAACTTCCCATCCTTCGAGAACCAGGCCCGCTTCGAAGTTGCTTTCGATGGTGAAATTAAAGCGGGCTTTTCGGTTGCGGGCGATGGTGTTGTCGTTCTGTTTTTTCTTTGGTTTCTTAGCCATGGGATACTGAAGAGCAAGCCTGGTAAATCAGGCTGGCAAGTATAGGGTAGATTTATCACGCTGTCATTGCTTGTAACGTATCTGTCTCAAATGATCGAAGAGTGGGCATAAATTGCCTGTCTATCCGTCTAAATGACACTATTTGCAAAAATAGCTTGAGTCGGTGCTATAAATTGTTAAAAATGAACAACAAATAATAATAACGAACTTATGACTGAACAACGTACTTCAATTCATGGTCAATGGACCAGCCGCACCGTTTTTATCCTCGCCGCTACCGGTTCTGCTGTTGGCCTGGGTAATATCTGGAAATTCCCCTATATAACCGGTGAGAACGGCGGCGGCACCTTCGTGCTGGTTTATCTGCTGTGCATCGCATTGATTGGTCTGCCCATCATGATGGCGGAAATCATGCTGGGACGCCGCGGCAAGCAAAGTCCGATCAATACCATGATAGCGCTGGCTAAAGATGAACACCGTAATCCTGGCTGGGTTTGGCTGGGCTGGCTGGGTGTTGCTGCCGGCTTTCTGATACTTTCTTATTACAGTGTGATAGCCGGCTGGGCTATGTCATATGTCTTTCGTACCGGCGGTGGGCTGTTTCTTGGTGTGACCGCCGATGGTGCCAATAGTATTTTCACCAGCCTGGTAAGCGATCCTGAGCGCTTACTGGCCTGGCACACTATCTTTATGGTCTTCACCATGGCGGTGGTGGCACGTGGTGTGAAAAATGGCATCGAGAAAGCAGTTACATTCCTGATGCCGCTATTGTTTGGCTTGTTGATCCTCATCGTTATCTACTCCATGACGACGGGTTATTTCATGGAAGGAGTGATGTTCCTGTTTACCCCGGGTACGATCGACGGAAAAGGCATCCTCATCGCTATGGGGCATGCCTTCTTTACCCTCAGCCTGGGTATGGGCGCGATCATGGTTTATGGTTCGTACCTGTCGAATCAGCATTCTATCGTTCAGGCCGCTATCTGGATCGCACTGGCCGATACAGTGGTCGCCCTGCTTGCCGGACTCGCGATATTCCCCATCGTCTTTGCTAACGGCCTTGAGCCGGGAGCTGGTCCGGGCTTGATCTTTCAGACATTACCCATAGCCTTTGGCCATATGCAGGGGGGAACGCTGGTGGGCGTGGTTTTCTTTACCCTGTTGGTGTTTGCTGCATGGACTTCGGCTATCTCACTGATCGAGCCGGCGGTTGCTTACCTGGTCGAAAATAAAGGTCTTAGCCGTATCTATGCCTCAGTATGGATCGGATTTTTAACCTGGTTTGTCGGACTTGGTACCGTATTTTCCTTTAATATATGGAAAGAAAAAACACTAAG
>DAOVJH010000407.1 GCA_030673345.1 Pseudomonadota bacterium | reverse complement strand
GATGACTTTAGGATACAGTGGGTACATCTTATCGACTACTAATGCATATTGTTTAGCAGACCGTTCGAGCATCTCACGTTGTGTGTCTCTTAAAAAATCCAGTACCAGTAGATAAGGTGAAAGCCAGTTAATAAATGCATCGATGAGTGTTTCATCCGATTTATTCAGCCATTGTTGCTGGACTAACAGTTTCGGAAATATCCTGGCAGATAATTCCCGGTCGGGTAAATTATTATCCAGATTTATACCGCCCATGCCTTTCCCGTAATCAAACCGGTCTCTGTAAAACCATTGTGCCGACGGATGTTTACCGGCACGTCGATTGATGATCTGGTTGAGCAGGTCGGCAGTCGTCGTTAACTGCTTATCGGTGAGTGAAAACTCTTTTAAAAATTCCTGCTTGCAGCGTAAACCAGCTTCCCAGGTTAAAGTTTCAGGTGTGCGAATTTCTGTTTTTTTGCAGACGCTGTCGAGTAATGCCAGTGGTTCGTTGGTTTCGTCATCAAGTAACCAGAGCTCGTATTTATCTTCGAATCCAAAGGGGCATCGATCTGCAAAGTTTTCTACCGCATCGAGCAGTGCCTGTCCTATGCCCTGAATCTCATTGTAGTGGTAAGCAGCAATCAGCGGTGAACGTTTTAATCCTGAGGCCTTGTTCCAGTCACCAAAGCGGATATCGGGCATATCGATTTCAAAAAAATCTTCCGGGTCGTCAGTAGGGCAGTCGAAATTGTCGTGGATGTAAAGTGTCCAGTTACTGCCATCGATGGTGACCGCGTCAGCGCCACCGATAGAGATAATGTTCATCACCCCGCGAAATGGATTGAGGATTCTCTGACTGTAACAATTTATCGGCATACTTAAAATTTAGCTGAAATCTGGCGTTTTTCATTGATTCAGGCGCAAATAGTAGGGATTTATAGGGATGTTCTCCAGGTGGCACTATCGCGCGCTTTTTTTATACCCAGTCTGCGTGTCTTAGTTATTGATATATATCAATAATATTACCCAGATGGCAGAGTAGCCTGTAGTGCGAAAGTAAAAGACAGGAGAGGCCGATGTTGCAAGAAGGTGATAAATCAATACTGGTAAATGTTGCAAAAGTAATCGCTGTTTTGGTGGTTGTGGCGATCACGCTCATTTTTGTCGCTAGCTATGTAGGAAGCGGGCTATAGCGCAGGTTTTATTAAGACTTTAAACGTTGCTGGCAGCTTGCCGCAGTTAGTCTATAATTTTCGCTTATGGACAGGGTTGCTCTCGCTATAACATTGATGGTGGTATTGATCTGCGGCATCATCGCTTTCCTTCGTGTGTACTATGGCAATCAGCCATGGAGCCTGTAATTACTGTCTAAATCCTCGTGTTTCTGCTATTGTAGGCGCCCTTTTTTTAGAATAAGCAGAGTACCAGACATGCAAATCGAACCCAATTCTGTGGTTACACTCCATTACACGCTCAAAGATAATGACGGCAATATTATTGACCAGTCAGAAGATGGCAGTTTTCTGTATCTGCATGGGGCGATGAATATCATCCCTGGTCTGGAAAATGCGCTATCTGGCAAATCTGCCGGTGAAGAGATTTCAGTAAAAGTTTCACCAGAAGAAGGTTATGGCGTAAAAGAAGATGAACGCGTGCAGGAAGTACCGAAAGAGATGTTCGATAGTGCCGATGAGATCAAGGTCGGTGTGCAGTTTCATGCGCAGAGTCCAGACGGTCAGGCTGTAGTCGTAACCGTAGTCGAAGTGAAAGATGATGCCGTGGTGATCGATGGCAATCATGCGCTGGCTGGCGTTGAATTGAATTTTGAAGTGAAGATCGTCGACGTGCGCGAAGCGTCTGCAGAAGAGATCGAACATGGCCATGTCCATGGGCCGCATGGTCACCAGCATTAAATTATATCAATCGTTATCTGTCGCCGACTTTATGTGAGTGACTTCGTTTAAGCAGCATCGTTAAGGAAATTAATGATGCTGCCTATTACTTCTTTGTCGCGGATTATCCTGCGATGACCTAAGCCGCTGGTTTTGACGAACTGTGCACCGGGCCAGGCTCTCGCTACTCTCTCACCGCTCTGCCAGGGGATATCGATATCATCCTCATCATGTATCACCAGGCCTTTGCATTTTAGGTCTTTCACGTTATTTTCAGTATTGACGGCGTCTCTGGTTATTTGACCATGGGTGGCAAATGAT
>DAOVJH010000064.1 GCA_030673345.1 Pseudomonadota bacterium | reverse complement strand
TTGCCCTGTTAAAAGCCATGTGACTAAAGCATATACAATCAAACAGTCAGGTCAAATCATGTAGTCAAAACAGAGTGACATGTTTATACTTCATCTATGATTTTTTGCCACATTCAGATCTCCCGCCAACCATGTCGTCAGAGTAGCCGTATTTAACGATGACAACTGACGATACTACAACGGACACGGATATCTTACGCGCCAACATCAACAATGAAACATCGCAGATAAACTGGGATGAGCTGCAACGATTTTTTGCTGGCGGCTGGCTGATCTACGTTGACGCTAACACCAACCTGCTCGATGTTGCGGTCGCGTTTTCATTAGACGATAAAGACGAAGTCAGTAAATGGCTGACTTCAGGTGAAGTTGCCAAGGTGACTGATGCACAGGCAAAACAGTGGCACGAAGAAAATGCAGCGTTCTGGGCCAACGTGGTAAAACCCTGGGTATTGATACAACCCCTTAAACCGTCAGGCGCGGCCAGTCCTGACAAAAACGACATCCATTAACTTAGACCGAGCGACGCCATGCCCATGAACATACTAGAAGATTTTATCAAAAAAGAATCTTCTTCCGGCATCCTGCTGATATTTGTCACACTGCTTGCACTGGCATTAAAAAACTCCATGTTCAGCGAGTACTACGCTGCTTTTTTAAGGACGCCAGTCGAGATACGCTTTTCTGATCTACACATCGCCAAACCATTACTGCTGTGGATTAACGATGGCCTGATGGCGGTCTTCTTCTTACTCATCGGTCTCGAAGTTAAACGCGAATTTTTAGAAGGCCAGCTGTCAACGCCAAGCCAGATCGCACTGCCCGGCATCGCCGCTATCGGCGGCATGGTCGTACCCGCCTGCTTCTATGCCTATATTAATTTTGGTGATGAAACCGCCATGCGTGGCTGGGCCATTCCGACCGCGACCGATATTGCATTTGCCCTGGGCATTCTTGCATTGCTAGGCAAGCGCGTACCGCTATCACTAAAAATATTTCTCATGGCTCTAGCCATCATCGATGACCTTGGCGCTATCGTCATCATCGCATTATTTTATACTGTCGAGCTCTCTACCCTGTCGATCGTTATCGCAGCAAGCGCACTGACGATATTAGTCATCATGAATCGTTTAGGCGTGGCAAAAAAAGCGGCCTATATTATTATTGGCGTAGTGTTGTGGGTGAGTGTTTTAAAATCCGGCGTGCATGCAACACTCGCTGGTGTAGCCCTTGCCTTAACCATTCCTCTCAATTGCACCAATAAAGAAACCGGCAATACATTCTCCATGTCAAAAGACATGGAACATGACCTGCACTACTGGGTCGCCTTTTTCATCCTGCCTTTATTCGCATTTGTAAATGCTGGTGTCGATCTGCGTAATGTCTCACTGGACCAGATGACCACGGGTGTTCCGCTGGGCATCATGGCCGGCCTGCTTCTTGGCAAACAGATCGGTGTGTTCGGTTTTAGCTGGGTAGCTATCAAACTTGGCCTGGCCAAAATTCCTGATAACAGTACCTGGTTACAACTCTACGGTGTTTCTATATTAA
Organism: Pseudomonadota bacterium; assembly: GCA_030673345.1. Lineage (GTDB taxonomy): Bacteria > Pseudomonadota > Gammaproteobacteria > SZUA-229 > SZUA-229. The sequence continues at coordinate 5,756 of DAOVJH010000064.1, read as the reverse complement.
CCGGCATCGGTTTCACCATGAGCCTGTTCGTCAACTCGCTCGCTTTTACCGATGGCAACCTGTATCAGCAGGCAGACAAATTAGCAGTATTAATCGCATCCTTTTCTGCAGGAATCGCTGGTTATCTGATCTTACGCGTAGCAAAATATAACGACTAGCAGAATATATATTGCTACAATGAGCCTTGTTTGAAACTCGATCTAAAAAGTATTTGTAATACATTAAAAGGGAAACACCATGGATACACGTAAACTGTCTTACGTCACTCTGCTCCTCGCATCGTCATTTTTACTTGGCGCATGCGAAGAACCCCAGGAGACCTTTGTCGCAGCTTCGCGCCCTGTTAAAACCATCGTAATCGGCGGCCAGTCCACAGGTGATATGCGATCGTTTCCCGCTGAAGTTGATGCGATCAAAAAAGCTGATATCTCTTTTCGAGTTAGTGGGAAAATTCAAAAAATATTGGTCAAAGAAGGTGCTCATGTAAAAAAGGGCCAGGTACTTGCTGAACTGGATACAACCGATTTCGAGATCACCCTGAAAGACCGCAAGGCCAGTTACGCTACCGCCAAAGCGAATTTTGACCGGGCGATAAACCTGGTCAAAAAAGGCGCTATCTCCAAGGTTGACCATGACAACCTTCGAGCAAAATACCACACCGCTAAAGCTAACCGGCAAAGTGCTGAGCAAGATCTGATCTACACAAAACTAAAAGCTAACTTTGACGGTATTATTGCTAAACGTTATGTAGAAAATTTTGAAGAAGTGATTCTTTCAAAGAAAATATTTGCACTCGAAGATATTTCCTCATTAAAAATCATATTCGATGTACCTGAAAACATAATGATCTCTATCGACAGAACCAGAGACGACGAACGAACACTTTATGCCAAGTTCGATACCATCAAAAACCAGCAGTTTCCGCTTAGATTCAGAGAGGCCTCAACCAAGGCCGACCCATCGACAAAAACCTTTAAGATCACACTGGAAATGGCTGCATCAGAAAAATTTAATATCTTACCCGGCATGACCGGAACAGTATTCGCACAGATGTTGCCCAGTGAAACTAATTCTGTCGCGACAGTAACACTGCCCGTATCAGCCGTCATAGCCGATAATAAAAAACAGGCCACCGTCTGGATCGTTGATGAAAAAACCATGACCGTTAACCCTAAAAAAGTAACACCGGGTTTGATGTCAGGCAACAATATGCAGGTCGAAGGTCTAAACCCTGGCGACAGAGTGGTTACAGCTGGTGCAGCATTTTTAAGAAACGACATGAAAGTCACCTTGCTGGAAACCGGCGAGCAACCGGAATAAATAATCATTACACTGTTTAAAAGCCTTATCTAAATACCATACCTAAAGGATCAGCCTAAATGAATATCGCTGAATATTCTGTTACTAAAAAAGTCACCACGTGGCTGATGATCATTTTATTTCTCGGCGGTGGCATAACTGCGCTACAGGAGATCAGTCGCCTTGAAGATCCTGAATTCACTATCAAACAGGCAAAAGTTGTTACTACCTACCCTGGAGCAACACCGTTAGAAGTCGAACGTGAAGTTACCTACCATGTCGAAAACGCCGTTCAACAGTTACAACAATTAAAACGTGTTGAATCTATTTCGCAGGACGGCTATTCAGAGATCACCGTTGTCATAAAAGACAAATATAAAAAAGACAGTTTTCCTAATATCTGGGATGAACTACGACGAAAAATAAATGACGCCCAACCTGAATTACCACCTGGCGCTAATACATCTGTCGTATTTGATGATTTTGGTGATGTATTCGGCCTGTTCTATGCGCTGACCGGCGAAGGTTACAGCTACCGTGAATTAAAAGATTACGCCGATATATTAAAAGAACAGTTGTTACTGGTACCGGGGGTAAGAAAGATAACGGTAGATGGTGATATAAAAGAAGTAGTGTATCTCGAAATCTCTCGCACCAACATGGCCAAACTCGGCATATCAAACGAGGAGTTCAGCCATGTTTTAAAATCACAGAACCTGGTTTCGAATTCCGGCAATGTCCGGGTTGGCGATGAATACATCCGTATTAATCCAACCGGCCAGTTAATCTCAACACAGGAGATTGGTGAACTACTATTAACAGGCTCAGGCAACTCGCTAGTCCGCATCAAAGACATCGCCACTATCCGTCGTGCTTATGAAGAGACCCCAGATTTTTATTCGTTTCACAATGGCAACCCTGCACTGACGATAGGCATATCCATGCTGTCAGGACAAAATGTTGTCGCTGTTGGTCAACGACTCAACGAGCGTTTGTTCGAACTTCAAACTGTTACACCTGTTGGCATGTTACTCGATCCCATTTATGACCAGCCTGGAATTGTTGATGTTTCAGTTCGAGGCTTTATCATCAATGTCGCGCTCGCCCTGGTCATCGTCATCGTTGTCCTGTTATTTTTTATGGGGTTACGCACCGGCCTCATTATCGGCGCCATATTATTGATCACCGTTTCAGGCACGGTGTGGTTCATGAACTTTTACGATATTGACCTGCAACGTATCTCACTTGGTGCTTTGATCATCGCGCTGGGCATGCTGGTCGATAACGCCATCGTTGTCGCCGAAGGTATGCTGGTCCGTATCAAACGTGGTGAAGATGGATTAAAGGCAGCCGGTGAGGTCGTTGGTGCAACCATGTGGCCTTTACTCGGTGGCACCATCGTTGGCATCCTGGCATTTGCAGCCATCGGATTATCTGAAGATTCCACCGGTGAATTTGCTAACTCATTATTCTGGGTAATCTTTATCTCTTTGCTGCTGTCATGGTATACCGCTGTCACCATGACACCGCTGCTGTGTGTACAGTTTTTAAAAGCAGACGAGCCGGGCAAGGAACAGAGCGATCCTTACGCTGGTTTTTTATTCAGAAAGTATCGCAATTTTTTAAGTACGGCCATTCACTATCGCTGGTTTACCTTAGCCATCGTAATCACCATGTTTGCTTCTTCTATTTTTGGTTTTGGTTATGTCAAACAAAGTTTCTTCCCCGACTCTAATACACCTATGTTTTTCTTTGACATGTGGAATGTCGAAGGAACGGACATACGAAAAACACGTGATGATGTCCTCGCCATAGAAAAATACCTGCACACACTGGAAGGTGTCGAAAACACGACCTCTTTCATCGGCGCTGGTGCAACACGCTTCACACTCGTATATAGCCCGGAATCACCCTCCTCTGCTTATGGCCAGATAATCGTGACCGCAAAATCACTGGCTGATCTGCCACGTCTGCAACAGCAGGTGCTGGAATATACCGTAATAAACTTTCCCAATTCAGAACCCAAGACCAAACCTCTGCGAATCGGGCCTGGACGCGATGCAAAAATCGAGGCACGCCTGAACGGACCTGACCCGGTGGTATTAAGGGAATTATCTGAAAAAGTTCAGCAGATCATGGCAGATGATGGTGGCGCTATAAATATAAAGGACGACTGGCGCCAGCCGGTCAAGGTACTACGTCCAACCTATAATGAAAAAACAGCGCGGCAACTGGGCATAACACGTGAGAATGTCAGCAAAGCGATGCTTACCTCTTTTGATGGGCAACAGGTTGGCCTGTTTAAAGATGGCATTCGATTGTTGCCGATAATCATGTTGCCACCTGCTTTCGAACGTGACGATGTTGCAGCACTACGTGATGCTTATGTATACAGCCCTGTCTTGCGAGACACAGTACCTATCGGCCAGGTCGTCTCAGATTTTAACGTCGTATGGGCAGATGCAAAAATTAAAAAACGTAATCGTATCTATACTATTATTCCATCATGTGACCCTGCACAAGGCTTAACTACTGCACTGTTCGAACGCTTGAAATCCCAGATCGAAGATCTCGACTTGCCACCCGGATATTTTCTTGAGTGGGGCGGTGAATTTGAAGATTCCCGTGATGCCAATGCTGCGATCAACTCTTCACTACCGGCTGGCTTCCTTACTATGATCATCGTCGTCATCTTACTTTTCGGTAAGGTCCGTCAACCATTAATCATATGGCTAACCGTACCCCTGGCTGTCATCGGCATTACTGCCGGCCTGTTAACCATGAATGTGGCTTTCGGTTTTATGGGCTTGCTCGGCGCACTTAGCCTGGTTGGGCTATTGATTAAAAATGCGATCGTACTGATCGATGAGATCGACAAGCAGATCGGCAGCGGCAAAGAATCTTATACTGCCATCCTCGATTCGGCAGTTTCCAGGATGCGGCCGGTAATGATGGCAGCCAGCACCACCATACTTGGTATGGCGCCTTTATTGAGTGACGTATTCTTTTTGGATATGGCGGTCGTCATAATGTTTGGTTTAGGCTTTGCCTCCATATTAACACTGATCGTGGTTCCAGTGCTTTACGCCATCTTCTTCAGAATAAAAGCATCGGCCTGAGTATCTAACTTATAAGGAAAAATAATGAATACATTGTTAAAAACAATCATTCTAATAACGGCATTTACCAGCTTCTTAATCACTTCTGGCTGCTCAACCCTGACTGGCGATATAGAAATTGAAACACACGACTTGCCGGAATCTAACTATGGAACGTATAAAACCTATGCATGGGCAGGCAGCGCACAGATCGTCTTTGACCCAATAGGCCAATGGGAACAGCCAACACTGAATACTGATGAAGAGGTCAAGTTCAACATCAACCGCGAGCTGCGCAGTAAAGGGATGTATGAAGTACAAGACAATCCTGATCTGCTGGTGGCTTTTGCGGCCGGCGTTGACATGTCATCTCTCGAGCTGAAACAGACCCCTAACTCGAACAAAGACATTTTAACCAATGTTCCCAAAGCGGCACTTGTGGTCGCTCTGGTCGACACCAAAACTGGCTACATGGTGTGGCTTGGCCTGGCTGAGGGCGATGTCCAGGAACAGCAGTCCATCAAAAATATTCGTAAACGCATCGATTACGCGATAACCGAAATGTTCAGACGTTACAATGGAGAATAGATCGCTACCTGCATCGACCCGACTTTCTAAGCCATTAATAACGGCTTAACAAGCTGCATATGGAATCAAATTAGATACTTATCAGCCAGATCTGGCTTACGTTCAGCGCTATTTTATTTTTAAAATCAGGAGACATTCCGCAAGAGGTACTATGACAACGCCTTATTCGTATTTTGTAGTGTCCCTGCTCCACCAGACCTCACCGTCACTCAGTTCTCCACCGATATCAGATTGCCGACGCGGCTGACCGCTCCTACAGTCATCACTAACAAGACGCAAGCGCTGTGGGTTTCGCCGGTCATCACCTGCACGACGGTCACGCCAGTGTTTTCGCCGCTCGACAGTCTCAACGTTACTGCTGTTACCTTCTCTTGACATTATTGATACCCTCATCTGAGTTGTTACCAATACAACGGATAAAGACAACTACTATAGGGCGCTTTTATAATGTCGAAGTCAAGAAAAAGGCGATTGAAGTATAAAAAACTTCAATCGCCTAATATCAGGACAACATTTTCAGCTTAATTAATGCTGCACTTCTTCCCGTTCAACCGTTTCCAGGCGATCATTTAAAATCATGTAATCACCGCCGGTTTGAAAACGAACAACAGAAAAACCATGATTGCTGACGCGTTTCACTTCAACAATCTGGCCTGTACTGGCAATTTTAGCCTGAGAACCTTTTTGTATATTTTTTGCTTCCATTTTTCAACCCTCGTTTCTTATTATTATCTTTTTTCTTATTATCAGGTGTAGTTATAGCACACTTCT
>DAOVJH010000031.1 GCA_030673345.1 Pseudomonadota bacterium | reverse complement strand
GTGCAATGACTTACCTGCATCCTCTTCGAGGTGTGCACGGGTGACGCCGATGGTTTTTGTTTCGCCATTTTCCAGTTCGATGTCGATCGAGCCCAGGCCGACGACCGGTAATTCAAATTGCGATATCTGATAACCTTTGGGCAGATCAGGATAAAAATAATTTTTACGGTCGAATACAGAACGGTCAGCCACTTCAGCACCGATCGCCATGCCGAATTTAACGGCCATGTGCACCGCTTCTTTATTCAACACCGGCAAGACACCCGGCAGTGCAATATCGACCACACTTGTCTGCGTATTCGGTTCGGCACCGTAGGCCGTACTGGCGCCTGAGAAAATTTTTGATTTGGTGGCTAATTGAGCGTGAATCTCCAGCCCGATAACGACTTCCCAGCTCATCACTTAAACTCCTCTGGCAGACGGGTGTGCCAATCGGTTGCCTGCTGATATTTATGTGCAACATTTAATAGTTTTGCTTCTTCAAAATGGTTACCCATGATCTGCATTCCCACTGGCATACCATTGACAAAACCAACCGGGATAGACATCGCTGGTATTCCTGCAAGATTGACTGCAATGGTGTAGATATCAGAAAGGTACATGGAGATCGGATCATCGGTTTTTTCACCGATATTAAAAGCCGTCTCCGGCGTTGCCGGCGCCATGATGACGTCTACTTTTTCGTAAGCCCTGGTAAAATCATCGCTGATCAGATGACGCAGTTGCTGTGCTTTCAAATAATACGCATCATAATAACCGGATGACAGCGCATAGGTGCCCACCATTATACGGCGCTGTACTTCTGCGCCAAACGCTTCACCGCGTGAACGGGTATACAGATCATTCAGATCCTTAGGGTCTTCACAGCGGTAACCATAACGCACGCCATCAAAACGCGATAAGTTTGTCGAACATTCTGCAGGGGCAACAACATAATATACCGGCACTGAGATACCACTGTTTGGCAACTCGATCTCGATTAATTCGGCACCCATCGCCTTGTATTGATCGAGCGCCGTTTTGATTGCGGCTTCAACTTCCGCATCCATACCGCCTTCGCTATGTGCAAAATATTCTTTTGGCAGGCCGATACGTAAACCATCTAACGGTTTATCCAGATCTGCCGAATAATCGGGTACTTCTTTTTCGATACTGGTGGAATCTTTTTCATCAAACCCTGCCATCGCGTTTAACAGTAACGCGCAGTCACTGGCGCTCTGCGCCATCGGTCCAGCCTGATCGAGACTGGAGGCAAATGCGATCATGCCGAAACGTGAAACCCGACCATAGGTCGGTTTTAAGCCGGTGATGCCACAGAACGCTGCCGGCTGCCGGATCGAGCCACCGGTATCAGTACCGGTCGATGCAGGCGCTAATCTTGCGCCAACCGCTGCAGCCGAACCACCCGATGAACCGCCAGGTACAGCTTTTAGATTCCAAGGGTTTTTTACTGCACCGTAATAACTGGTCTCATTTGATGAACCCATCGCGAACTCATCCATATTGGTTTTACCCAGCATCACCACACCGGCATTGCGCATATTGGTAACAACGGTTGCATCGTAAGGTGAAATAAAATTATCCAGCATCTTAGATCCACAGCTTGTCTTCACGCCATTGGTGCAGAATATATCTTTGTGCGCAATCGGCACACCGGTTAACGCTGGCGCATTACCGGCTTTTAATTTTTCATCCGATTCTTTTGCCTGCGCTAATGCTTCTTCTTCACAGACAGTAATAAAACTGTTCAATTTGTCATCGCTGCTTTTAATGCGATCGAGGAAAAATCGGGTTAACTCGACACTGCTGACCTCTCCTGCCTGCAGCATGGCTGAGAGCTCAGTGACTGTTTTTGTATGGTAGTTACTCATTGAATGACTCTATAAATCTTTTAATTATTTTCAGCGTTCCAAATTCTGTTATTTGGCCGTTTTGAGGTTTACTCGATGACCTTGGGAACCAGGTAAAGGCCATCTTCGGTTTTTGGCGCTATCGCCTGAAAATCTTCGCGGCGATCAGTTTCCGTCACGACATCTTCTCGTAAACGCTGGACAGCATCGAAAGGGTGTGACATCGGGGTAACACCGGTGGTATCAACGGCATTCATCTGTGCGACCAGATCAAGAATATTCGATAGATTCGTAGCGTAGGCCTGAACATCCGCCTCCTCGACATTTAAACATGCTAATTTGGCTATCTTTTTAACTTCATCAACCTCGATTGACATGGTAACTCCCGTTTTTGCTCACTTACTTATAAAGTGAAAATGAGGCGGAAAAGTACCATATTTTGACCTTTTGCTCTACTCAAACGCGCCATAAATATAAGCCAAACGGTCGTTTCAACAAAATTTCATCAAAATTTGTCTTTTACCCGCTGTTCTAAACTGACATATAGGCCAACATAGTGGCAATAAACCTTGCTCAATAGCAGTCTGATTGCTACAGTACGCGCAATTCCTGTCGAGATTGTGGCAATCTCGGCAAAACACTCTATATTTAATTGAATAACTATAATAAATACAATAATTAAGGACTTTTACCGTCTTAGTTTCAGCCGTTAAGAACACCTTAAGAACACAATAGGTCTGCACACTCATGTTTTTGAATCGTTTCCGGGGAATGTTTTCCAACGATTTATCAATCGATCTTGGTACTGCCAATACATTGATATACGCTCGCGGTCGAGGCATCGTTCTCAACGAACCCTCTGTTGTTGCCATCCGTCAGGACCGTGGTCCTGGTGGTCCCAAAACCATCGAAGCTTACGGTAAGGATGCAAAAGGCATGCTCGGCCGTACGCCGCAAAATATTACTGCCATTCGTCCGATGCGAGACGGCGTAATCGCTGATTTCAACATCACCGAAAAAATGTTGCAGCACTTCATCCGCTCAGTTCATGAGAGCAAGGTCTTACGTCCCAGCCCACGTGTACTGATCTGTGTTCCCTGTGGAGCAACCCAGGTGGAACGCCGTGCGATACGTGAATCTGCCGCCGGCGCTGGCGCACGAAAAGTTTATCTGATCGACGAACCGATGGCTGCTGCTATCGGTGCCGGTATGCCAGTCGACGAACCCAGAGGTTCGATGGTTCTGGATATCGGTGGCGGTACATCAGAGGTCGCAGTGATCTCACTGAACGGTATCGTCTACTCTGCTTCTGTCCGTGTCGGCGGTGACAAGTTTGACGAAGCTATCACCAATTATGTTCGCCGTAACTACGGCATCCTGATCGGTGAAGCTACCGCTGAAAAAGTTAAGCACGAAATCGGTACTGCCTATCCCGGTAAAGATCTATTAGAGATCGAAGTAAAAGGCCGCAACCTGTCTGAAGGTATACCACGCAGTTTCTCACTCAATAGTAATGAGATCCTCGAAGCCTTGCAGGAACCGCTGCATGGCATCGTCAGCGCAGTTAAAACAGCATTAGAGCAGACACCGCCTGAACTGGGTGCCGACGTCGCTGAACGCGGCATCGTATTGACTGGCGGTGGTTCACTGTTGCGCGACCTGGATCGCCTCATAATGGAAGAGACCGGCCTGCCAGTCGTAATGGCTGAAGACCCTCTCACCTGTGTTGCTCGTGGCGGTGGCCGCGTGCTCGAGCTTATCGATCAGCATGGGGGCGACTTCCTCGCTGTCGAATAAGGTCTGATGCACGGCTATAAAAAAGTTTGTTTATACGAAAAACTTTTTGTGCCAGGCCATTTTCGCCAATCCATAAGTACCTGACAGTAAATTCAGGGCAGGCACATGCAAACATTATTTATTAGAGGCCCATCTGCAACCGTCCGCATGGCGGTCCTTGTAATCGCCTCTATCACTTTGATGACGGTAGACCACCGCTGGCACTCTTTAGAAATAGTCCGTAGCGCACTATCCAGTGTCATCTATCCCCTGCAATACAGCATCGACCTGCCCATACGGTTATTCTACTGGGCAGACGAAGCATTAAGCTCCCAGCAGACATTGCTCGAAAAAAATCGTGAGTTTCAGGCACGACATCTCGAAAACAGGGTGCAACTACAAAAACTGGATATCATCGAAAAAGAAAACGACCGCCTGCGTAAATTACTCAGCGCCATCCCGAAGACGACTGAACGCCTGCTCATCTCCGAGATCATCAACGTCGATGTCGATCCATACCGGCAACTGATACTGCTCAACAAGGGCAGCAGCAACGATGTCCACCCGGGACAGCCTATCATCGACGCTCTGGGTATCATGGGTCAGGTCATACATGTTGGGCCATTGTCTTCGACTGCGATGCTGATCACTGATGCCAGCCATGCTATCCCCGTACAGGTAAATCGTACCGGTCTGCGCGCTATCGCTTCTGGCAGCGGAAAAATTGATCAGCTCAATCTGCGGCACCTGCCGCAAAGCGTTGATATAAAGGTTGGCGACTTACTCATTACTTCGGGCCTGGGAGGAACTTTCCCGCCTAATTTCCCGGTCGCAATCATCAGTAAAGTCGAGCGCCCGGCCGGTGAATCATTTGCCCTCATCGAAGCAAAACCACACGCGCAGCTGGACAAGAGCCGAGAGGTATTACTGGTATGGCGAAACAAGGCCGAACAGGCTGAACCGGTTACCAAGGCTGACGATATAGCAGACGGCCAGAATGCCGACGCTGATTCAGATAAAGAGCAAAGCGTAACAAAAGAAAAAAGATCAGACCAGCGCAGAGGCAACCGTGAATAAGACCCTGCGTATCGGCATGATGACGATCATCGGTGCATTCATGCTCGCCATCATGCCACTGCCCGACTGGGCGGTCGAATTCAGGCCTGAATGGGTAACACTGGTATTAATCTACTGGGCCATGGCCGTACCTGCGAGGATCGGCGTTACCGTAGCATGGTTTACAGGATTACTGCTGGATGTGAGTTATGGCACCCTGATGGGACAGCATGCCATCGGCATGGTGCTAGTCATATACGTTATTCATATTCAGCATCAGCGCCTACGCGTTGCGTCACTGATGCAGCAGGCTATCGTCATCTTCTTCTTGCTTCTCATAAAACAGTTACTGTCGTTATGGGTCGATGGCATGCTGGGTCACGCACCGGACAGCTGGTTATACTTTATGCCGACTATCACGAGTACGCTGTTATGGCCGTGGACTTACCTGATACTGAGAGACCTGCGCAGAAAATTCAGCGTCGAAAAACATTTTCAGTAGCAGGCCACGCCAGCATCTTCATGCCGCTTTCGTGCCCGCTTTACGAAAGACCAGCACTGAACCGGCACGCTCACCATCTTCGTCAAAAACCGGCGTTACTGAAAAGTCCGTATTACACTGCTCACCGGACCGACCCTGCAATAAAATATTACTAACCTTTGTCAGCTCCCTCCGCCTCAGAAAGACACTCTGCAGATGTGCACTGCCATTCTGTTTGCCATTTTTATTCGATACCTTAAGCGCATCGAGAAAATCCCTGCCTTCTACTTCAGCTGACAGCCAACCAGCTAATTGTTCAGCTTGTAAATTCATGAAATTGATACAGCCTTCTGCATCTACCAGGATGATCGCTTCATCGATTGCACTTAAAGCAGTCCGTGCTAACAATGCTTTATTAAAACGCGCCGCGCCTCTTATAACATGGACTATGATGGATAGACTGATGATCAATGCACCGAGCATCAAAAAACCGACCTGCACCTGAGTCCTCTCATAAGATCTATTGGCTTCATCCAGCGCCTTTCTCGCCGACATCTGCTGATACTCGAGCATATGCGTGAGCTGTTCCAGCACATGATGTTGAGCCGGGATAGCTTCATCCAGAAGCATGCGGCTTGCACTGACGACGTCATCATCATAGAGCAGCTGAACGACAGCGTCCTGCAACTCGGAAGACTTGACCGCATATTGCTGCTGCTCTGATAAAAACCGTGACTCCTCATCATCGAGGCCCAGGTCTTTCATGCTCACCCTTGTGATTACAAATTTTGTAGCCAGCTGATTGAAGTACATATATTGCTCTTCACGGGCGAACGGATCCCGCGTACTAACCATCTGCAACAGCCTCATCGACCGCTCACGCACCGTCGTACTCATCGTGCTGATATAACCGGTCTTAACATTATATTCATTGACGATCGTCTCCATGCTTCGATTGATAGCACCCATCTGTTGATTGCCCACTACAACCACAGCGACCATCAACAGCATGACCGCGACGAAGCCAAGAAAAATAATATATTTAAAACGGTCAGAAAACATATCTAGCTCATCCAGTAAAAAAGTTATCGAGACAGGTAGTCTTCGATGTTCACTTCATCTATCTGTGAAGACGAAAGAAATTTATTAGCGTACTCGAGGTAGACGCCACTCCTTAAAAACAGGTCGAACAGGTCCGCATCGATATGGTTATCATCTCGCATAAAACCGAGGATACGCAGTGACTCACTTAAAGATTTTTCCTTTTTATACGGCCGGTCAGAAGCAGTCAGCGCTTCAAATATATCCGCGATAACCATCATACGCGCTGTCTCCGGCTGCTCTGTCATCATCAGCCGTTTAGGATAACCTTTACCATCCATGGTTTCGTGGTGGCTGCCCGCAATCAACGGTACGTTACGCAGGCTTTTCGGATAAGGCAGATTATCCAGCATGATAATGGTCTGTATCATATGGCCGTTTATCATATAGCGCTCTTCTTCACTCAAGGTACCTTTCTTCACCGAAAGGTTGTACAGCTCACCGCGGTTATACTTATATTCCGGCATTTCGACCTTAAACCCCCAACGATTATCTGGCGGTATCTTATCCATCTCGTGACGCACGATCAGATGCTCCTGCTTATCTGCCAGCAATTTTTCTTCTACCGGTAATACCGTACCACTTTTCTTTTTGCGGCCTCGCTCTTCCCACGACAGACCCAGATTATCATCCAGCGTACGCTTCCAGGTTTTCTCGGCAAGTGTCTGCAGCCTCTCTATCTTCTCATCCACCATGAATTCACCGCCGACATTACAGTCAGCAACAAATGCGAAATCATCATCGATCTCTCTCTGCTGTTTAGCCAGATCCTCAAGCAGTTGCTGCTTGTCCCCGCCAGCCGCTATCTGTTGCCAGCAATCGATCTCAGCATCACGTTTTAATACTTCAAAACGCATCCTTATCTCATGGATACGGTCATAGATCGTCTCCAGCTTGGTCGCCTTATCCACGACATATTCTGGCGTAGTAACTTTACCGCAGTCATGCAGCCAGCCAGCAATGCTCAGCTCTTCCCATTGTTCTTCACTCAGTTCAAAATCTTTATACTTGCCTTCATTGCTGTCACAAGCCGCTTTAGCCAGCATCAGCGTGATCTCTGGAACACGCGTACAGTGGCCACCTGTATACGGCGACTTGGCATCGATGGCACCAGCGATCAATTTTATAAAAGCATGCAGCAAAGCTTCCTGCATATTAAATAGCTGCCGGCTTTCCAGTGTCACCGCGGCAAAACCGGACAACGCTTCGACAAACTCGATATTGCTGGACCGTATATCAGACTCACCACCTGGAAACACCAGGCATAACAGGCCAATAATTTCAGTATTTCGGTTCTGTAACGGCAGGACGATAACGGTTAACGCTTCGGTACCTAATACATCGAGCAATGGGATTAATTTATTATCAGTATTTTCATCCAGATTGATCACACTGCTCTTGTTTACGTCATCATCAAGCAACAGCGATTTTGCTTCCTGCAGGGTCATTGCATGTAAGCCATCGATCTTTATCTCGCTGTTATCCCTGCTGCATAAAAAATCTGCTTTTAACAGATCATCCTGCTCATCCATCAAGTAGATCACGGCGGCATCGGACTGACTGATCAGCATCGTCTCCTGCGTTATACTTTTTAACAGGGCATCGAGATCCTGCTCACCGGCTAATGAATTGATCAGCTTGATGAACTTATTGATGGTTGATTTCATCAGCTCCATCGCTGAGTCGAGCTTATGAACTTCTTTTATGAACGAGGCCTGCGGTGCTGTTTCTTCAAATTCAAACCGCGAAATAGCTTCAGCTTCCTGTGACAGAAGATTCAGCGGCGTCGATATCCTCTTCGAGACAAACCAGATAACCGGTATAAAAATAATAACCACGACGAGCACGATCATTATTAACTGCCAACGGATAGCGACAGCATCGGCCACCAGTTCTTCGACAGGTGAAAGCATCAGCGCATACAGATCAACACCGCCCGGCTTCGCGACGATACGCATGCTGCCAACCCAGGGCATACCCTCATATTCAAAGTCAAAATCATGTTCTTTTACTTCGATAAATTCACTGACATGTTCCAGCACACTACTGCCAAGCTGTGTCAGATCAGCCAGCTGCAGTGTTTCACCCTCAGCCGTTTTAGAATCACTCACGACGACTCTATCCTGATGTTTATACGCAAAAGTTTGGCCGTCTGCATTAATCAGCACCACCTCTGAGCTGGGCGTTACCAGATATTTTGAGATCGTCTTGCTCAGATTTTCCAGCGTTATATCAAACACCACTACTGCACCCGGTTCGCTGGTCTTGCTCATCGCAGTCAGACCGACTACTTTGCTGTCATAGAACAGATATGGTTTAGTGGCATGCGGAATATCAGTCGCCTGCAGATACCAGGGACGCAAACGCGGGTCGAACTGTGATGGCTCACCGGCACTTCGAGATATCTCATTTAGTTTTTCATCAAAATAGATAACATACATCCTCCCCTTCTCAAAACCCGGTTCTGATTCTGAACTTTTCAGGTAGAAGACGACATAGACCGCACCATCAGGAACACTGTATTTCTCACGCACATAATCAGCGTCTACCCACGAGACACCCAGATAATCACCATTTTTATAGGCGATACCGGCTGCAAAAACGGAGTGATCTGATTGAAGAACGGCCTTGAAATTAGCTAGATAAGCAATTCGCTCATCATAAGTTTTTGCACTGATAATCGGTGACAGGCGAAACTGGCTTAAACCGCCGACAATCGGACCGTAGGTTGCTTTGAAATCGAGAGTAAGTTCCTGGGTAATCTGCTTGTATAGGTCATCAGCAGAGTCCAGCATGATATCAGACGTTTTCTTAAAACTCTGCCAGCTCAGGATAATGCCTAAAATAACGGTTATCGCGATGAACAATGTACTTATGGCGATCTGTAGCGTGTATCTTTTACCTTTATCACTTTCCATCATTACGTTTCGTCATTTTTATTAGCTAACAAGAGTCTAACATTTTATTTTATAAACAATTGAAAATTATAGTTTTTATCAAAATATAAGCGGTTCCAATCATTG
>DAOVJH010000153.1 GCA_030673345.1 Pseudomonadota bacterium | reverse complement strand
GTTGACTCCATCAGGGTCTATCCAGCGATACTCTGCGATATCTCTCACACGCTGCTGCAGCGCTTCATCCATAAACTCGCCACCAACATTACTCTTACGGATAAAATCACGGTCATCATCCAGCTGCTGGAGTTTTTCCTGTAGTTGATTATCCAGATCAGAAGTATCTGCTGAAGCGTCGTTTCTCATCCTGTCGATTTTCTGTTGCATACAATCGATAGTCGCGTCGCGTTTTAAAACCTCAAAACGGGCATCGACTGTATTTATACGGTCATATATCGTTTCCAGTTTGGTTGCCTTATCGACTACATATTCAGGTGTTGTCACCTTGCCACAATCATGTAGCCAGCCGGCGATAGTTAATTCGTAACGGTCTTTATCAGTCATCTTAAACGCTTTCAAAGCACCGTTTTGCGACCGATGACAGGCATCCGCTATCATCATGGTTAACTCTGGAACACGTTTACAATGGCCACCCGTGTAAGGCGATTTCTCATCGATCGCGCTCGCCATCAGTTTGATGAACGATTCAAACAGCTCACGCTGCTCTTCGATCAGTTTATTGTTGGTAATAGCGACAGCTGCCTGTGATGCCAATGATTCTGCAAGCTGCTGGTCGGCAATCGAGAACTCCAGGGTCTCACCCGTATCATCATCTTTCGCATTGATTAACTGCAATACGCCAATGATGTCATTATGATGGTTTTTTAACGGGATGGTCAGTATTGACTGCGTACGGTACCCGGTCTGCTGATCAAACTTCCGCGTACCGCTGAAATCAAAACCGTCTGCATGGTAAGCATCAGGGATATTAATGGTTACTTCATCATGAACCGCAGAACTTACCACGTTACTTTTATTTGGCTTTCCATTGACCATCAGTGGAATCGCCGGGAATCTTATCGCATGGCCGCTGCTTCCACCCATGTGGATATCCAGCGAATGCGTTGATACGATGATAAATTCCAGTGATGATTTATCATCTGACATCCGGTAGAGACTGCCGCCATCAGAATTAGTCAGCTCCATCGCTCCGGTCAGAATCTTGTCGCATAGAACATCGACATCAGTCGCTGCTGATAATGCGATACCAATCTCGTTTAGCCGTGCAATCTTTAAAAGTACCTGATCCATTTTTTCACCTTGTTACGAAATCATTTCTGCATGCCGGTTACTGAAAGATGTAAACCGCCGATCAGCTCAACCAGCACGACCAATATTGCATCTATCTGGATTGTAATTAATTACCACCATCGATCAACTTTTTAGGATCCAGTAATTTTTCCAGCTCTCTGCGGGACAGCTCAGACATCTCTTCTGCTACATCGATTACAGCACGGCCTTCAGCATATGCCGTCTTCGCAATCTTCGCACCTAACTCATAACCGATAGTGGTATTTAATGCCGTGACCAGGATCGGATTCCTGGCCAGGGTTGCATTGATATTGTCTTCGTTAACAGTGAATCCAGCAATCGCTTTATCAGCCAGCAAACGTGAAGCATTCGATAATATTTCGATACTCTGCAACAGGTTGTGCGCCACCAGCGGCAGCATGACATTAAGCTGGAAATTACCTGACTGCCCTGCGATGGTTATGGTCGTATCGTTACCGATCACCTGTGCACAGACCATCGCTGTGGCCTCAGGTATAACCGGGTTCACTTTCCCGGGCATGATACTGCTGCCAGGCTGTAATGCCGGCAGAGCGATCTCGCCGATTCCGGCCAGCGGGCCACTATTCATCCAGCGCAGATCATTGGATATCTTCATCAGTGAGGTCGCCAGCGTTTTTAACTGGCCACTTAATGCAACAGCCGTATCCTGTGAGCTCATCACGGCAAACCGGTTATTGGCCACGCTAAAGGATAAACCTGTACTGTTTGATAATTGCTCGGCGACGAGATCGCCGAAGGATACATCGGCATTGATACCGGTACCTACCGCAGTGCCACCGATAGCCAGCTGATGTATTTCCGGCAAGGTGCGTTCGATGTGTGACAATGCCGACCGAAGCTGCGCTGCCCAGCCGGACAGTTCCTGCCCCAGGCTCACTGGCATTGCATCCATCAGGTGGGTACGACCTGTGGTGATGACCGATTCCACCGATTCTGCTTTTTCTTCGATAACGCTGATGAGATGATTTATCGCAGGTAATAACTGTTGATGGCAATCGATTGCCGCACTGACATGGATAGCGGTAGGAATAACATCATTTGAGCTCTGGCTCATGTTGACGTGATCGTTGGGATGTATAACATCCTCTGCTTCCTGAGATGCCAGCCGGGCGATCACCTCATTGGCATTCATGTTGGTGCTGGTTGCAGAACCCGTCTGGAAGACATCCAGCGGAAAATGCGCCATCAACCTGCCATCGATAATGTCATCACAGATGGATGAGATTGCGCGCCGGTGATTTTCATCCAGAGCACCCAGACCATGGTTGGCATTCGCACATGCCTGTTTGACCATACCCAATGCTTTGATGAATGATTCGGGCATGGTTATACCGCTGATTGGAAAATTATCAACTGCCCGTTGTGTCTGGGCACCAAAAGCGGCTTCCTCTGGCACCTGTAACTCTCCCATGCTGTCTTTTTCTATCCGAAATTCACTCATTTATCATCTGCCCCAGCTTCTCCAACTGATCTTATTGGAATGATATAATACCGCTTTTATTCTGATTTAAAACAAAATTTTACTTTATGACTATGATGGAATTAAACGAGCTTACCGCAATATCCCCAGTTGATGGCCGCTACGGTTCTAAAACGGCAGCATTCAGAGATCTTTTTAGTGAATATGGGCTGATCAAACATCGCGTGCTGGTGGAAGTCCGCTGGTTCCAGGCATTAGCCTCGCACGGAGAGATACCTGAAGTGCCAGAACTTGATGATGCCGCACTGAAAGTATTGAACGGTATAGCCGATAATTTTTCAGTCGATGATGCCGAGCGTATAAAGACCATCGAGCGTACGACCAATCATGATGTAAAAGCCGTCGAATATTTCCTTAAGGAAAAGATTCAGGGTAACCCGGTATTAGAAGCCAGCAATGAATTTTTACATTTTGCCTGCACATCGGAAGATATAAACAACCTGTCTCACGGCCTGATGTTAAAAGCTGGCCGGGATGATGTGTTATTGCCAGCGATGGATGAGATCATCGATACCCTGACCCAACAGGCACAGACATATGCTTCACAGCCTATGCTCAGCCGGACACACGGACAGACTGCCTCACCAACAACCGTCGGAAAAGAACTGGCAAATGTGGTCTATCGTTTACGCAAGCAGCGTGACCAGGTAGCCAACACGCAGATCTACGGAAAAGCTAACGGTGCGGTCGGAAATTATAATGCGCACCTCAGCGCCTACCCCGAGATAGACTGGCCTGCTTTTTCACAACAGTTTATCGAATCGATCGGCCTGCAGATAAATCCTTTTACCATCCAGATCGAACCGCATGATTACATGGCTGAAATGTTCGACGCGATCAGCCGGTTCAATACCATCCTGATCGACCTAAGCCGTGACATCTGGGCATATATCTCAAATGCCTATTTCAAACAGAAAACGGTCGCTGGCGAGATTGGCTCTTCTACCATGCCGCACAAAGTTAACCCTATCGACTTTGAAAACGCCGAAGGCAACCTCGGCATCGCAAACGCCCTGCTCGGCCACCTGAGCCTGAAACTGCCCATCTCCCGATGGCAACGCGACCTTACCGATTCGACCGTATTAAGAAATCTGGGCGTCGGATTCGCGCACAGCCTGATCGCTTATCAATCACTGCTAAAAGGTCTGAGCAAGCTCGAGATCAATGCTGATGTCATAGAAGCTGACCTCGACTCAAGCTGGGAAGTTCTAGCCGAACCGATCCAGACAGTGATGCGCCGTTACGGGATAGAGAACCCGTACGAGAAACTTAAAGAGCTGACACGCGGTAAAGAGATAACACAGCAGGCTTTCCAGGAATTCATCAAGACCCTGGATATGCCTGAAGAAGCCCGCGATAACCTGCTAAAACTGACACCGCAGAATTATATCGGCAATGCTGTCGAACAGACAAAAGAACTCTGACATCGCAGACTGAAATGATTTTAGAAAATTTTCATTGCCTTGGTGAGATCAGTGTTAAAGATTTTCTGGATAACTACTGGCAAAAAAAGCCGCTATTGATCAGAAATGCCTTCCCCGACATCCAGTCACCTTTAACGGCAGATGAACTGGCCGGCCTTGCCTGTGAAGAAAATGTTAACGCCAGGCTCGTACTTGAAAAAGATGGCGACTACCCCTGGCAAGCCGAATTTGGTCCCTTTGAAGAATCCCGATTCGGTGACCTTCCCGAGACACACTGGTCGTTACTGGTCAGTGATGTTGAAAGACAGATTCCTGAAACAAAATCACTGGTAAAACCCTTTCGTTTTTTACCCGACTGGCGCCTGGATGATCTGATGATCAGCTACGCACCGGAAGGTGGCTCTGTCGGCGCACATGTTGATGATTATGATGTATTCCTGATTCAGCTCAGCGGACAGCGTTTATGGAAGATAAGTGAACACTTTACGAATGATACAATCGATGACGTCGACCTTCGTATCTTAAAGGATTTTACTGCCGAACAGGAATGGTTATGCAACCCTGGCGACCTGTTATACCTGCCACCAAACGTGGCACACCACGGAATCGCACAGGCCAGTAAAAACGAAAAAGGTGATGAAGAACATTGCATGACAGCATCGGTAGGTTTCAGAGCACCGTCATTAAAAACCATCACCAGTGACTACGTGAACTTTCTGAACGAAAACATTCATACCGCAGCACGCTACACTGATAAGTCACCGGCCAAACCCGAACACCACGCTGAAATTTCAGAAGATACTGTCTCGCAATTTATTGAAT
>DAOVJH010000399.1 GCA_030673345.1 Pseudomonadota bacterium | reverse complement strand
GTAACTGTACGGGATAATCGGTTCGATCATCCAGTTATCACCACGTGTTATCTGCTCACGAACGAAGACATCACTGTAGTCAGCTTCTGTTTCAAAATCACCACCAAACGTTGTTTCCGAATAACTCTTTACTACAGGATAATAATAATCGCCT
Source organism: Pseudomonadota bacterium (assembly GCA_030673345.1). GTDB lineage: Bacteria > Pseudomonadota > Gammaproteobacteria > SZUA-229 > SZUA-229. Next base: position 2,096 of record DAOVJH010000399.1, on the reverse strand, counting down.
TCATATTTCACGATTAACGGTTTATCGTTTGACAGTATCTCTGCAAAAAAACACAACACGAACAGTATGCTGAATATCCACAGACTGATATATCCACGGCGGTTAGCCTTAAAACGCAACCATGCCCGTTGCCCCGGTGAAAGACCTGGTATCCTGGATGATTTCATGATCAGCCATCCACCGAGTCAAAATGAATCCGCGGATCGATGAGCACATAACTGATATCAGCCATTAGTTTTGCGATCAAGCCAAGGATGGTAAATAGATACAGAGTCCCCAGCACTACAGGGTAATCACGTTTTAACACCGACTCATATGAGAGCAGACCTAAGCCATCGAGTGAAAAGATTGTTTCGATCAACAGGCTGCCGGTAAAAAATGCGCCGATAAAAGCCGCTGGGAACCCGGTTATCAAAGGGATGATCGCGTTTCGAAAAACATGGCGATACAGCACAGCAGTATCTGATAAACCTTTAGCTTTAGCTGTCAACACATATTGCTTTCGGATTTCCTCGATAAAACTATTTTTGGTCAACATCGTCATCACCGCAAAACTACCGATAACTGATGCAGTGATCGGCAGCACCATATGCCATAGATAGTCCAGCACCTGCTTATACCATGGCAATGTATCCCAGTGATCCGAGACCAGGCCACGCAGCGGAAAGATATCAAAGAAACTGCCGCCGCCAAAAAAAACCAGCAGTGTAATACCAAGAACAAAACCTGGAATAGAGTAACCGATCAGGATGAATGTACTGGTCACCACATCGAAGGTACTGCCATCCCTTACAGCTTTGGCGATACCTAGAGGAATACAGGTCGAATAAACAATCAAGAAGCTCCACACGCCTAAACTTATCGAAACAGGCAGTTTGGATATGACGAGATCCACCACCGTCTCATTATGAAAATAACTGTCACCAAAATCAAAGGTTAAGTAATTTTTCATCATGGAGAAAAAACGTTCGTGCACCGGTTTATCAAAACCGTAGAGCACACGGATCTCTTCGATATATTCTTCATCGAGCCCAGTGGCACCACGGTACAAACCGCTGGTACCACTGCTTGCCTCGCCGACACCGTGCTGCCCTTCCAGCTGACTGACAAGCTGTTCGACCGGACCGCCAGGAACAAACTGTGTTACCGCAAACGTAATCAACATGACCCCGAACAGCGTTGGGATCATCAATAACAGGCGTTTTAAAATATAAGAAAACATTTCTAATTAAATCGGTTATTTATTTTTTTACTTCTCATTATCCTTTATCCACCACGCCTTCAACAACCATGCTACAGGATCGTAGTACAAGGGCTGCGTCTCAGGTTTTCCAAATTTGTCCCTGTAAGCTACACGATGCACATCGATATACCAGTTGGGCACGAGGTATTCACCGTATAACAATACACGGTCGAGAGCACGGGAAGCAATCACAACCTGTTCACGATTCTTTGCCTGGATTATTTCTACAACCAGTGCATCTACCACCGGACTGGTTATCGCCGGTAAATTTCTTGAACCCTTTATTACCGCTGAACTGGAATGAAACATATTCATCAGTTCGTTGCCGGGGGACACCGAAGATGGAAAGCTGTTGACCACCATATCGAATTCGAAAGTATCCATCCTGCGCTTATACAATGATGAATCAACTTTTCTATAACTGGTTTCGATGCCTAGCTTTTTTAAATTATGCGCATAGGGTGCGATGATACGATCAAAACCACTTTGAACCAGCAGTATATCAAGCGCAAATATCTGACCTTCTGCGTTTTTAAGTACGCCATCCTGAATGGTCCAGCCTGCTTCAGCCAGTAGATCGCGCGCCTGGATCAGGTTCTTTCGTAAGCTGTCAGGCGCAACGGTGGTTGCCGGCCTCCATAGCTGTGTAAAAAGTTTTTCTGGCAGCTGGTCTCGGTACTTTTCCAGCAAAGCCAGTTCCTCACCCTCTGGTATGCCCTGTGCGGCCAGTTCACTATTGCTGAAATAACTGTCGGCGCGGACATATTGATTGTAGAACAGCTTATCGTTAGCCCATTCAAAGTCATAGGCCAGGCTCAATGCCCGCCTTACCCGCACATCTTTAAATTTATCC
>DAOVJH010000196.1 GCA_030673345.1 Pseudomonadota bacterium | reverse complement strand
ATTGCGTACCATGCCGACGGACCCTGCCCGGGTTCGCCGCACTGATCCGGGTGATCCTAAGAAATGCCCGGTCTGGCAATTTCATGGAGTGTATTCCGATGATAAAACATGTGAATGGGTGAAAGACGGCTGTAAGAGTGCGTCGATCGGCTGTGTGGAGTGCAAGCAGCCTGTTATCGATGCGGTGCTGGCCGAACTGAAGCCGATGCAGGAAAGGGCGAAAGAATATGAAGAAGATGTTTCCGCCGTCAAAGCGATAATTGATGAAGGAAATGAGGCCGCAAGAGAGGTCGCGCGTGATACACTTGAAGAGGTCAGAAAAGCGATGGGTATCGCTTACCTATAGAACTTCTCAGGTGAATAATTAAGCAATATGGCAAATCCAGATATACAGGAAACCCAGCAGCACGAAGCGCTGGCCGAGCAGACGAGTGCCGGCACATCAGATAAAAAAGCGCAGGTTGCCGCAAAGGTGGCAGCACAGGGAGAAATGCCTTTTGCCCTGATTCAGGGTGAACCGCTAACCGTGGTGCCGCAAGACCTGTATATTCCGCCTGATGCGCTGGAAGTTATCCTCGAGGCGTTCGAAGGCCCGCTGGACCTGTTGTTGTATCTGATCAAGCGACAGAACATCGATATTCTTGAGATTCCTCTGGAAGAGACTACACGGCAGTACATGCATTACATCGACGTAATGCAGAACCTGAAGATTGAACTGGCAGCAGAATATCTATTGATGGCGGCAATGCTCGCCGAGATCAAATCTCGCATGCTGCTGCCTCGGCCTGCCGAGAGTGAAGATGAAGATGATCCTCGCGCCGAACTGATCCGGCGTCTGCAGGAATACGAGCGTTTCAAGAATGCTGCACAGGACATCGACGAATTGCCACGCGTCAGCCGTGAGATCTACCTGACCGATGTCGAACCGCCTGAGATCCATCAGGACAAGCCTGTACCAGAGGTTGACCTGCGCGATATCCTGTTTGCTTTCAAAGATGCTATGGCACGTGCCGAGATGTACAGTCACCACCATATCCAACGCGAGGCTCTGTCCGTGCGCGAACGCATGAGTAACGTACTCGCTTCGATCAGTGCTGAAGGTTTTACCGATTATACCAGCCTGTTTACCATCGAAGAGGGCCGCCGCGGTGTCGTGGTTACCCTGCTGGCAATACTCGAACTGGTCAAAGAGCAGCTGATTGACCTGGTGCAATCCGAAGCATTTGCACCGATACACCTGAAGGCAGTCGGTTCAGAAAGTGCGCAATCTGATAATGGATAAAATGATAATAATAACCGCTGACATAGCAAAGCTTGAGGTCATATCATGGAAATAAAAAAACTTAAAAATATTCTAGAAGCGGTGTTATTGGCGACAGAACGTAGTTTGACGGTGGTTCAGCTTGAGTCTTTATTCGAGCTGGATGAAGAACGTCCGACACGTGATGAAATACGTAAAGCACTGCACGAGATGGCAGACGATTATGCGTCACGTGGTTTTGAACTTAAACAGGTAGCCAGTGGTTTCAGGCTGCAGGTAAAGCAGGAATTTTCTACCTGGGTCGGCCGTTTATGGGAAGAGAAACCTGCCCGTTATACCCGGGCACTGTTAGAGACCATGGCGCTGATCGCGTACCGACAGCCCATCACACGTGGTGAGATCGAAGAAGTCCGCGGTGTAAGCGTCAGCTCAAATATCATCAAAACACTGCTGGAACGTGACTGGATAAAAGTGCTAGGCCATAAAGATGTCCCCGGAAAACCAGCACTCTACGGTACCACGAAGGGATTTCTTGATTACTTCAATCTGCAGAAGCTGGATCAATTGCCAACACTGGCTGAGATAAAAGACCTCGACAGCATACATCCTGAACTTGAACTTGATGAAGATGCCGCAAAAGATTCTGAAGATGCAGAGATAGATGACGGCGAGCAGGGGCCTCAGGATGATGGCAACGAAGTGCAGTCTTCTGCGGACATCAGTGAAGACCAGCAGAGTGATAGTGAGATTACTGATGATGAAGCCACTGAAACTGAAGCTATTGAAGCGGAAGCCATTGAAGCTGAAGTTCAGGAAGAAACGGCCGAAGAAATGACTGATGAAGTAGCCGAGGTCATGACCGAAGAAACGGCTGAAGAATCTGATTCAGATACCCCGCGCTCTGCCTTTAATGTCTGATCACAGTATCGGTCATCACATCAATCGTAACTTTTTTGATTAAATATTTTTATGTCTGAAGAAGGCGTACGGCTAGAACGTATACAGAAGGCGCTGGCGCGAATGGGCTTTGGTTCGCGCCGCGAGATTGAACGCCTTATCGGTGAACAAAAAATTCGCCTCAATGGCCAGCTTGCAAAACTGGGTGATCATGTAAAAGAGGGTGACAAGGTCAACATCGGCAATCGCCGTGCTGTCATCAGTACTGACGTCGGGCGTATCCGCGTTCTTCTATACAATAAACCAGAAGGTGAAATCTGCACGCAGAAAGATGAAGAGGGCCGCAGGACGGTTTTTGACAGCATCGGAAAACTGCAAACGGGCCGCTGGATCATCGTCGGACGTCTGGATATTAATTCCAGCGGTTTATTGCTGTTTACCAACTATGGTGAATTAGCAAATCATCTGATGCACCCTTCGAGTGAGATCGAACGTGAGTACGCGGTAAGGGTTAATGGTGAAGTAACAGACGACATCATAAAGCGATTGCTGAAAGGTGTCGAACTCGAAGACGGCTTTCTCAAGTTTGACAGTATTACGGACAGTGGCGGACAGGGCGCTAACCACTGGTACAACGTGATATTGAAAGAAGGTAAGAACCGCGAGGTCCGTCGACTCTGGCAGTCACAGGACGTAAGGGTTAGCCGCCTGATACGTGTACGTTATGGCAACCTTTCTTTACCGCGTACCCTGAAGCAGGGTAGAAAAGTCGAGTTATCACTCGATGAGATAAAAACATTGTTTGCGTTCGTGAAGCTCGAATGGCCTGAATCACGCGATCAGGCGGCGATGGAAAGAAGCAATAAAGCCAAAAAATTATCCATAAAAAACCAGGTATATGGAACTGGCCACAAGTCGAAAACTTCTCGGGCTGGAGCGGGTCATAAGCATAAGGCTGGCTTGAGAAAGAAACCAAAGTCAGTACAATCAAAAGTAAAGAAAAAACGCTGAGTCTAGCCGCACCAACAGGTCGTTTTTATGAGAGTCACAACGCCATTCAAACTGATATCTTTTCTACTTTTTGCCGTATATCTCACTTCATTGCAGGCTTACGCCAGATCAGAGGGTGAACTTTCTGCTGGCATGGTGAATCCTGGCCACGAAGAACATCCTGCCTGGTTTAAAGTGTCTTTTCTCGATCTGTTCGAAGATATCGAAGATGCCGCTGATAACGGTAAACGTTTGCTGGTTTATTATTATCAGGATGGCTGCCCATACTGCAAAAAACTGTTGCAGGAAAATTTTTCTCAACGAGAGATATCGGATAAGACGAAGAAATATTTTGATGTGGTCTCTATCAACCTGTGGGGAGATAAAGAAGTAACCGTAGGGGATAAGACTTATACAGAAAAAGAATTTGCAGAAGCCCTTAAAGTGCAATACACGCCAACGCTATTGTTTTTTAACGAGAACAACAAGATCGCGTTTAGGGCAAATGGTTATTACCCGCCAGAAAAATTCAGTGCATTGCTGGATTATATCGGTAACAAGCAGGAAGCCAAAATAAGTTATCAGGACTACATGGAAAAAGTGAATCCACAGGCTTCTACCGGACGGCTTCACGATGACATCAACAGTATTGCATCGATCACTGACCTGTCACGATCAGACAAACCGCTGCTGGTGATGTTCGAACAGAAAAAATGTAATACCTGTGATGAACTGCATCTGGATATCTTAAAACGCAAAGAAAGCGTCGAACTGCTGTCACGTTTTAATGTGGCTGTGGTTGATATGTGGTCAAGCCAGGTCGTTATCACGCCATCGGGAAAAAAGATGAAGCTGCGCGACTGGGCAAAAAAAATGGACGTGAAATATGTGCCAAGCCTCGTGTTTTTTAGTGATAAAGGTGATGAGGTCTTTCGGTCAGATGCTTACTTGAAAGCTTTTCATACGCAATCAGTAATGGACTATGTTTCGACCGGTGCCTATAAAACCCAGAGTAATTTTCAGCGTTATATCGATGAACGTGCCGATCATCTGCGCGAGCAGGGGATCGAAGTTGATCTGATGAAGTAATTT
>DAOVJH010000148.1 GCA_030673345.1 Pseudomonadota bacterium | reverse complement strand
GCTCTCGAAACTGTGTATCCGCTACAGCTTCCACATTCACCGTATCAGCTACCAGCCCCGCGTGCATACTATCGTATGACGGCAGTATAAAACCACCCAGATGCTTGCCGTCCTGATTGACCAGGTCAAATGTTATCGCTGTGCCCGCGCTGATTACGCAGACAGAGTAACCCGGAAAATGCTGGTAGCCGGCAACCACAGCCGCCCAGCGGTCAACGCCATGCTGCCCAGGCTCGTCATAGGCATTTATAATATTTTTATACTGTTTTGCTGTTTTCAGATAGTCGACACCCAGGTTCCAGCGCTGCTTCACCCATTGATCCAGTGCCTGGCGTAAATCATCACCCGCAACACAGGCAGCAAAAATCTGCGATGGCATTTCCAGACCGGTAAATAGCTGTTCAAAAACAGCGGCCAGATCTTTGCCGACATATGCCGCCGCGCCACGGGAGCAGATATGATCGTCCTGCCAGGCCGCCCACTTAATCCGGCTATTACCTATATCGATGGTTAATATCATGACTGCCCCGGCTTGACACTCACATCAGCACTATTAAAGCTGCGTTCTTCGCCATCGATCATCACCAGCAACTCGGCATCGTCAGTAACGCCACAGGCAACACCCGACATAACGGCTTTATCATCCAGTACCACCTCGACATTTTTTTCTTTGCAATAATCGTATCGCGCCCGAAACTTTTCGAGATGACGGCCAGAATCTAGCTCGTAGCCCTGCACGACACTGACAACATTCTGTAGCAGTTTTACAGCAACCATCGTCCGGTTTACATCAGACGCGGCTCCCTGCCTTTTCATCTCACGGCATACATCCGTTATTTCCGAGCAGACTTCTACCCCATCCTCAACTGTTTTGACCCCCTGTTCTGGCATCTCAAAGTTTAGCCCGACACCGATTACCACGGCCGTCTCGTGATTCGCTACCGGTTGTGTTTCGATCAAGATGCCGGCAATCTTTTTTCCCTGCACAAACACGTCATTCGGCCATTTGATCTGAACCTGTTTTAAGCCGAGGTTTTCAAGCGTTTCGACAATCGCCATAGCCACAGACAATGGCAGCAGGTTCAGCGGCACTCGTGGCAGCATAAAAGGCCAGCTTATGCTCATCGCTATATTCGTTCGAACGGACATCAGCCATTGTTTGCCGCGTCGCCCCCGGCCCTGCGTTTGCTCCTCAGCAAAACAGGCAAAAGGCATCTCCCTACCCGACTTACATTGTTGCAACGACCAGCTATTGGTCGAACCGATGGACTGATGGACGATGATATCGATATCCACATTATTTTTTTCAGCGACAGCGGCTTTAATCTCGCTCGCCTGCAAACAATCTAACATGACAAAAGTTATGTGTTTAAATCAAAAGTCTTTATATCACAGTACAGCGGTACATGGCACGCAGTAACGAATTTATTGAGTACCTTCTCGAACTGCTGCAAGGCACTGGTGGCGAGGTAACCGCTCGCAAGATGTTTGGCGGTTATGGACTGTATTACAATACTCAGGATTTCGAAAGCATCATGTTTGCACTGGTTGCTGACGATGTCTTATATCTGAAAACAGATGCCGAAAACCGGGGTGATTTCGAACAACGAAAGCTTGCCGCTTTTCAATATGAGCGAAGTGGCAAAACCTACTCTATGTCCTACAACGAAGCACCCGGCGAAACCCTCGATGATCCGGATGAGATGACATTCTGGGCCAGGAAAGCGATCGATGCCGCCAGACGTAGCGCTGCCAAAAAACACATGAAGTGAAAAATTTCAGCAATGACGTTAGTTCAGCGTTAGAATACGCCGTCGCTTTACTGAAGCAGCAACTTAACCCTTTTTAGAATCAAAAAATTAAACGCTTACACATGTCAACTGAAGACGAAAACACCACCCCAACCAATTTTATCCGCAACATCATTCAGGACGATCTAGATTCGGGCAAACATAAAGCTATTCAGACCCGCTTTCCACCTGAGCCAAACGGTCACCTGCATATCGGTCATGCCAAATCGATCTGCCTGAACTTCGGTGTCGCCGAAGACTTCAAAGGCCAGTGCAACCTGCGTTTTGATGACACCAATCCGGAAAAAGAAGACATCGAGTACGTCAACGCCATTATCGACGATGTGAAATGGCTGGGTTTTGAGTGGGGCGGTCTATACCACTCCTCAGATTATTTTCAGCAGCTGTATGATTATGCAGTGGAACTGATCAAACAGGGCAAGGCCTATGTTGACTCACTCAGCGCTGAAGATATGCGTCAATATCGCGGCACCCTGACTGCAGCCGGCAAAGAAAGCCCTGACCGTAATCGCAGCATCGAAGAAAATCTCGACCTGTTTGCGCGTATGCGAGCCGGTGAATTTGAAGACGGCAAATACCTGTTGCGCGCAAAGATCGATATGGCGTCGCCCAATATCAATATGCGTGACCCGGCACTTTACCGCATCAAAAAAGCCCATCACCAGCGCACAGGGGATGAATGGCCGATCTACCCGATGTACGATTACACGCACTGCATCTCTGATGCCATCGAAAACATCACACATTCATTATGCACACTCGAATTTGAAGATCATCGCCCGCTGTATGACTGGGTGCTCGATGAGGTAAGAACACCCTGCCATCCACGACAGATCGAGTTCGCCCGCCTGCAGCTCAAATACACCATTACCAGTAAACGCAAACTCAACCAGCTGGTTGCCGACAAACACGTCGATGGCTGGGATGATCCGCGTATGCCGACTATCTCCGGTCTGCGTCGTCGCGGTTACACGCCTGCTTCGATCCGAGATTTTTGTGACCGTATCGGCGTCACTAAAAAAGACAGTTTCATCGAAGTTGCGGTACTGGAAAACAGCATACGTGAAGACCTCAACGAGCACGCAGTGCGCGTCATGGGCGTATTAAAGCCGTTGAAAGTCACCATCGAAAATTATCCAGATGGACAGGTAGAAGAACTGACAGCGAAGAATCATCCGCAGAAAGAAGAGATGGGTACACGCACGATCAACTTCTCGAAAACCATCTATATCGAACGTGATGACTTCCTCGAAGACGCACCGAAAAAGTTTTTCCGCTTATCTGTCGGCCGTGAGGTACGTTTACGTTATGCCTATTACGTCACCTGCACCGATTTTGTAAAAGATGAAAACGGCGAGATTATCGAATTGATCTGCACTTACGACCCAGAGACAAAAGGCGGCTCATCACCCGATGGCAGAAAAGTAAAAGGCACCATCCACTGGGTTTCTGCTGACCACGCGATCGATGCCAGCATCAACTTATATGACCGTTTGTTTACCCATCCCAACCCGGCGGCAAGTGAAGACTTTACCGAGCACTTAAACCCGGAATCTTTAACCGAATTAACCAACTGTAAACTGGAAGCATGCCTGGCGGACGCGGTAACAGATAAAGCCTACCAGTTTGAACGCACGGGTTATTTTATAAGAGATGAAAAAGCGGATAATCTAACGTTTAACCGCACTGTCACCCTGCGTGACACCTGGGCAAAACTCGATAAACAAAACCAGTAAACCTCCACTGACACATCAATAACCCGGTGCTTTTTGAAGCCCGGGTTTTTTGATCTCCTCGCCGATATCATCCTCAACAAGACTCAGGTCAAGTTAACCCCTTTTCATAAAGCTTACAATGGGTATGGGGATTATTAAGGGGACGGCGTCATGCGTGGGCTGATTCTAATATCGCTGATATTTTTTTCATTTCCGGCTTTCGCTCTACAGTCGGCGGATGACGGGCGCGTCTGCGCCCCATTTCGTGGCGGTATCGTGGACCCTGTCATAATAAAATCAATGCTGCAGGCGAGTGAAGAGGGTCGCCTCTACCGGATTCAACCGAAAGGCTCCACCGTGGGGTTCTGTGTTGATAGTGCCGTCGGCCGGGTCGAGGCTCGTTTCAAAGGCGTACAGGGCGGACTCGCGCTACGTAGAGAAGTCTGGGGTGATGAATCACAGATGCTGGTAATGATTGACACCAACACTCTTGCCATGAAAAGAGACTACCTCCAGAATATGCTCGAAAGTGAATACTTCCTCGACACCTATACTTATTCAAAAATTTTATTCGTCAGCAAGAAACTATGGTGGCGGAACAATGACAGTGCCTTCCTCGAAGGAATACTGACAATGCATGGCGTAACCAGACCCGTGTATTTTAATGTGAAGATAACAACCATTCCAAACAGAGACCCTCAGAGCATCGCTGATATCGTTGTTACGGCAAAATCATTTATTAAACGTTCAGATTTTAATATGAACGAGTTAACGTTTCTGGTGGATGACTCTGTTGAACTGTGCATGCGAATCGAAGCAAAACTATTCAAGAAATAACAGAACATTTTAAGGTTTTTTGCGCCGCATGCACCTGATACCAGGTTCTCCGGCGCTTTATGCTCTCAATAACTGCCAGATGCCTGGCAGGCCAATGTCAGTATTACCCTACACAATTATCCATAGCTGCCTGACAGAAAAAATTAGCAAAAAAAACTTTCTATTGTTAGGCTTCTCTGCACGGCTCTGATTTTTGCAAATCAGAAAATAAATGTTCTAAAAAGGAAGATAGGTATATGGATATACTTCGATACGTCGCTAATGAAATTTGCTGTTTTGTAAAATCAAGCGTTGATATTTCAATACAAAAGATCCAGCAAATTTTTAATGGTTAGAAACCCGGCCTGACTGCAAACACACACCGTGAGAACAGGCGCTTATCCAGAGCGCAGTTTAAGCCTAATCCCATGTTTCACGTTTAAGCACTTTCACCATCTCGGCACCGGTGGCATAACGTTTTTCTGGTTTTTTCTGTAATGCTTTATTGATAATACGCGTCGCGCTGGCCGGCAGATCAGCACGCACATCGCGTATCGGCCGGAATTTTTCATTGGTGATCTTATAAGCCAGGTTTGCCAGGCTATCTGCCTGGTATGGCAGAACCCCTGAG